>CAKRCJ010000261.1 GCA_934307185.1 uncultured Roseburia sp. | reverse complement strand
GCCTGTGAGATAGCTTCGACAGCTTCTGTTGTATCGATTGCCAACAACATATTTTCTTTTTTTCCTTTCCGTTCTATTTTACTTTGCGGACTTTTAAAGTGCCTTCGATGCTCTCTAATTTTTTCATTACACCCTCTGTAATTACAGAGTCAATATCAATTAACACATAAGCGTAATTTCCTTTGGATTTATTTGTCATTCCGGCAATGTTCATTCCGGCATCACCTAGCGCTGTGGAATATTTACTAATCATTCCGCTGACATTTCTATGCAGAATACCAATTCTTCCCGCTGTGGTACATGCGCCCATGGAGCAGTCCGGGAAGTTTACAGAGTGGGTAATGTTACCGTTTTCCATATAATCCCTGATTTCACGTACCGCCATAATTGCACAGTTATCCTCGGACTCTGCGGTGGAAGCACCAAGATGTGGTGTCACGATACAGCCTTTTGCGCCGACTGTGGTCGGATTTGGAAAATCTGAAACATATCTTTTTACTTTTCCGGCAGCTAATGCCTCTACCATGGCTTCCTCATCCACAAGAAGGTCTCTTGCAAAGTTTAAAACGATAGCGGTCGGCTTCATCATTGCGATGGCTTCTGCATTTATCATTTTCTTTGTGGAGTCTAAAAGCGGAACATGAATGGTAATATAATCACATTCTTTATAAATATCCTCCACATTGCTGATATGTTTTACACTTCTTGACAAATTCCATGCAGCATTCACAGAAATATACGGGTCATAGCCATATACATCCATTCCCATATGAATTGCGGCATTTGCAACTAAAACACCGATTGCTCCAAGTCCGATGACACCTAATTTTTTTCCTGCAATCTCGGTTCCTGCAAAGTTTTTCTTCTGTTTTTCGGCTGTCTTTGCAATATTCTCATCGTTCTGGTTGGAAATACACCAGTCAATTCCACCGACAATATCACGGGAAGCATATAACATTCCTGCAAAAACAAGCTCTTTTACACCATTTGCATTTGCTCCCGGTGTATTAAATACGACAATACCTTTCTCTGCACATTTATCTAATGGTATATTGTTTACTCCTGCGCCCGCCCGTGCTACTGCTGCAAGGCTGTCCGGAAGTTCTAAGTCATGCATTGCAGCACTTCTTACGAGTGCCGCATCTGCCTGATTTAAGTCCTCTACTTTTTCATAATCATTTGAGAAAAGGTCTAATCCTACCGCTGCAATTGGATTTAAGCAATTATATTTAAACATTAAGCATTTTCCTCCTCAAATTTCTTCATAAATTCTACTAACTTCTCTACGCCCTCTTTTGGCATCGCATTGTAAATAGATGCTCTCATGCCGCCTACGGTACGATGTCCTTTTAAGTTTACAAATCCGGCTGCTGCCGCTTCTTTTACAAACTTCGCGTCTAATTCTTCATTTCCGGTAACAAACGGCACATTCATTAAAGAGCGGTCTTCTTTTCTTACGGTTCCTTTAAACATTTTGCTCTCATCTAAGAAATCGTAAAGGATTTTTGCTTTCTCCTCGTTGCGTTCCTTCATTACGGACAGTCCGCCCATTTTCTTTAACCATTTGAACACTTTGCCGCAGATATAAATGTTATAGCATGGAGGGGTGTTGTAAAGGGAATCATTATCTGCCTGTGTTTTCCATTTCAACATGGTTGGTGTACCCGGGAGAACGTCGTCTGTAATTAAATCTTCGCGGATAATTGCAATTACAACACCTGCAGGTCCAATGTTTTTCTGGACGCCGCCATAGACAACGCCATATTTTGTAACGTCCATCGGTTCAGACAAAAAGCAGGAGGATACGTCAGATACTAAAATTTTTCCCTTGGTATTCGGAAGTGTTTTGTATTTTGTTCCGTAAATGGTGTTATTTTCACAGATGTACACATAATCCATGTCATCTGTAATCGGAAGGTCGGAGCAATCCGGGATATAGGAGAAGGTCTTATCTGCGGAAGATGCAAGCTCTACTGCCTCTCCATAAATTTTTGCTTCCTGGAATGCTTTTTTTGCCCACTGACCGGTTAAAATATAACCGGCTTTTTTATTTTTCATTAAGTTCATTGGAACTTCTGCAAAAAACTGGGATGCACCACCCTGTAAAAACAATACCTTATAATTATCCGGAATATTTAACAGCTCTCTTAAATCTTTTTCTGCCTCTTTGATGATATTATCATATACTTTCGAACGATGGCTCATCTCCATAACAGACATTCCACTGCCCTGATAATCAAGCATCTCTGCTGCCGCCTCTTTTAATACTTCCTCTGGCAGAACTGCTGGTCCTGCGGAAAAATTGTAAACTCTGCTCATAATAGTCCTCCTCGTTTTCCTGTTTTGCCCTTTATTTATTTTCTAAGTCCTCACCGGTAAAAGCAGAACTGATTGCCTCTCCCGGTGCAACCATTGGCCATACCTTGTCATCACTGTTTATAATACAGTCAATCACTACCGGAGCTTCTGCCTCAAGTGCTTTCTTTAAAACTTCGTTAAATTCTTCACGGCTTGCCGCGCGATAACCTACAGCCCCCATTGCCTCTGCAAGCTTCACATAATCCACACCGTCATCTAATACGGTTGCAGAATATCTTTTTTCATAGAATAAATCCTGCCACTGGCGGACCATTCCAAGCACATGATTATTAATAATCACTTCTATCATCGGAAGCTTCTGCCTTACTGCTGTGGCAATCTCATTCATATTCATGCGGAAACATCCGTCCCCTGCAATATTAATTACCTGTTTTTCCGGTCTTCCAATCTGTGCTCCGATTGCTGCTCCAAGTCCGTAGCCCATTGTTCCAAGTCCACCGGAAGTAAGCAGTGTCCGTGGCTCTTTGTATTTATAATACTGTGCAGCCCACATCTGATGCTGTCCTACTTCTGTTACGATAATGGCATCGCCTTTTGTCTCTTTGTAAATCTGCTCAATGACATACGGTCCCGATAAGCCGGTTTTCGGATAAGTAAGCGGATATTTTACCTTGTAATCTAATACATGTGTAATCCAGTTATTATGATTCATCTGATTGATTTTCTCATTCATACGGACGAGAATTTCTTTGATATCCCCAATTACCGATGCATCTGTCCGGATATTTTTATTAATCTCTGCCGGGTCAACATCAAATTGTAATATTTTTGCCTGGCTTGCGAACTTCTTCGCATTGCCGAGAACTCTGTCAGAAAACCGGACACCCACTGCAATTAAAAGGTCACATTCACTGACACCAAGATTAGATGCCTTTGTTCCATGCATTCCAAGCATTCCGGTGTATAAATCGTCCTGCCCATCAAATGCTCCTTTTCCCATTAAGGTATCGCATACTGGTGCATCTATTAATTTTACGAAATGCTTAAGCTCCTCGCTTGCACCGGAAATAACTGCTCCACCACCAACAAATATGTATGGCTTCTCTGACTGCTTTATCATGGAAACCGCAGTCTCAATATCTTCATCCCTGATTGTGGCTGCAACTCTCTCGATTTTTTCCGGCTCTTTTGCCTCGTACTCTGCCTTTGCTGCTGTAATATCCTTTGGAATATCCACAAGGACAGGTCCCGGTCTTCCGGTCTGTGCAATTTTAAATGCGCGGCGGATTGTATCCGCTAGTTTGTTAATATCTTTTACAATAAAATTGTGCTTTGTGATCGGTGTTGTGATACCTGCAATATCAATCTCCTGGAAACTGTCT
>CAKRCJ010000260.1 GCA_934307185.1 uncultured Roseburia sp. | reverse complement strand
GCTCCTGAAATGCCGTATATTCTTCGCGGAGCACAAATTCCGGTGCCCCAATCACATAAGAAATTCCTTCCAAAATGACCCCACTGTATTTTGTACTCGAAGAAAACGGGAATATTTTTTCTGCCTTCTTTGTCGTTTTTTCTGTAAAATACTGCTGCAATGCCTCCATCGTTGCATTGTCACACGGAAGTGCCGCTACACAATTAGAAAGCAGCGCTGCCACTTCATTTTTCTTCTCTTCTGTACCAGCTTCTTTGCCGGCATCTTCCGAATGTACGTTCTCATCTTCTGCCAGAAGAAACTGTGCCACTTCCATCTCCGGTACGGTAATCGTCCCTGTCTTATCTACACAAAGAACATTGACTCTCGCTAATGTCTCAATACATTTCATATCATGTACCAGAACTTTTTGTTTTCCAAGCCGCATGACGGACACTACCATTGCCACACTTGCTAACAGATACAATCCTTCCGGTATCATTCCAAGAATTGCCGCCACCATGCTTGTCACGCTGTCCTTCATCGTTGCCCCCGAAAAGAAATACTGTTGGGAAAATAAAATCACTCCGATTGGGAGAATAATGACTCCGACTGCCTTTACCAACCGGTTCAAGGAGCGGATCATTTCTGACTGTTCCCCTTCTTTTGCCTTTGTCGCCTGTAACATAAGACCCGATATGTACGACTCTTTTCCTACTTTTTCAAGTCTTGCCATACAGCTGCCGGATACCACAAAGCTGCCGGAAAGCAGCTTTTCTTTTTCCTTTTTGCTGATTTCATCGGACTCCCCGGTAATCAGTGCCTCATTTACCGTTACATTTCCAGACAAAATGACTGCGTCAGCCGGAATCTGATTTCCTGCTCCAAGCTCAATCACATCATCTAATACCAGCTCCTCCGGTGCAACCGTCTGCTTTTTTCCTTCCCGTATAACATTTACTTTTGGTGAATTTAAAATAGAAAGTTCATCTAAAACCTTTTTGGAACGAAGCTCCTGCACAATCCCAATCAACGTATTGGCAATAATAATCGGCAGAAATGTCAGGTCACGAAATGACCCTACTGCAATTAAAAGAATTGCTATAATAAGAAAAATAAGATTAAAATACGTAAATACATTGGATTTTACAATTTCCGCTGTTGTTCTGGTAGAGGAGTCCACCTTTTCATTGGTAAGACCTTTCGCTTTTCTCTCCTCTACCTGTTCTTTTGTAAGTCCTATCTGTCCATCCGTGCAGATATTTTCATCACTGTTTCTCATAAAATCCTCCTTATTTAAAAAACAGATTTCTATTTGACAAAGTGAATTTTATCCTCTTATCAAAAGAATCTCTCCGTTTCTTCTGCTTTCATAATGAAATAGTATATCCCTTTTTTTCTCAAAAAAGCAGATTTTTCCATTTTTTTTAGAAAGATTTATGATTTCTTTAGTTTTTGTTCTGAAAATATCAGACACCAAGCGCCCATACCGCTTTTATCTGGCTTCGTATCTCACTGTAATTCCATTTCTGATTGCTTCGGTAGACACAGAATGGGTCATTAATATAAAGTCCATCTTCATCATAGCCATAGATTAAAATAAAATGTCCACCAGTTGTAAAATCCCCTTTTTTTACAGAACAGACAATGACATCACCCTCATCAAGGTGCCGCTTTATTTCACTTTGGCTGATATTAATCTGCTTGGAGGTAAGCCCATAAGCTTTCGCTCCGTTTGTCATAAGACTCCATTTTGTACCTGTCCCATACAGATAATACCCTTCACTCATCGCAAACTCTGCAATGGCTGCCGGTGTTGCCGTTTTATTTCCAGTAAGTGCCACAACCACCATGGAAAGAGTAGTCGGTCCACATCCGCTGATTGCAATGTTGCTGTCATCTCCATAAGATAAGTAGCCCCAGCGTTCATCCCACTGTAAAAATAAAGGAAATTCCTGCGCTAATTCTTCTTCCGTCAGTATCGCTTTACTATCGTCTATTGTATTTCCCTCATAATTGGCTACAAATGAAATCATTTCCGGGTTATTTGCAAGATTAATCAGAAGCTTTTCCGGATATTTGTCCGTATCTTCCAGTATTGCCTCGTATCTTTCATCGGTAGTAATCATCTGCTCTAATTGCTCTACTGCCTGCTTCAAAGAATAATCCACCGGTTTTTGTACAATTACATCCGGTATATCCATAACTTCTTCCGTTTCTTCTTCATATATTTCTTCTTCCGGAGCAGATTTTTTTATTTCATTAAAATTATCTTCTGCCTGTGCAATTTCATTATCCATCATCTGCTCTGTATCCAATATATTTTCGCGAGTTTTATCGTTCTGCTCTACTCCTTCTGCCAATACGGTTATTTTCTTCATTGCCGACAAATCAATATCGGATGACATTCTCCCTAATGCCAGCCCAAATGCAAAAGCTGCCGCAATTGATACAGCCGTTACAATTTTTCTTTTCTTCGCCCGTGCTCTCTGTCTCCGCTTTTTTTGTTCCCTCTCCTCATTTTGTATATGGCGTTGTTCTTCTGTCATATGCCTTTTTTTCCTCTTTCGCTATTTCATAAATATTCTCTGATTTTCATACCAGCTTTCTTATTATAAATAGAAATAACTTCCTGCGCTAGTCCCTTTTGAAAAACTTAAGAAAAAGTTCAACAAAGTACCTTTTTCACCACCCTGATACCAAAGGTGATAAGAATGAAATATATCAGAAATATTTCCATTACATTTCTCTGCCAATGTATCTATCATAAGAAAGCTTCTCCAATAAGCATATAAAACATGCACAATCTCCTGTCCATAGGTAAATTGTGAAAATTCATTCAGCGAAAGATGTCCATATTGGTTATCATACAGTGTAACAAGCATCTGGTTTATCTCTTTTTCGGCAGCATATTCTTCCTCTGTAAGAAAAAATTTACGGCTTATGTATTCCACCATTCCCTCTTCAAACCACATTTCCTTCTCATATGTTTCATCGAAAAAAAGTTCACTGTGATGTGCCATTTCATGCCCTAATATCTGAAGAATATTATGATTGCCCAGTTTTTCATAATATTCCCGCACTTTTAAAGTTTCCTTTGTTTCTTCATATTTATCTAACTGTTTCAGATATAAATTCTTCCACACTTCAATGTCCGGTACCATCACCGTGCGATAATCATTTGTATATGCCGGCAACGGAATATCACTGATAAAATTTGTGGCAGTCTCATAATCTGTCCAGATGATTGCCCGTGGAAGTTCGTCGACTTTATAATTTTCTTTTAAATGTGTTAAATATTTATCAAATAATGGGGTTATTTCCTGTGTATATTTTTTCAGATTATTTAATTGTTTTTCATTTTCTACTATATATAAATGCTTCATTATGGTTTTAGTGCTCCTGACTTTGGTATTTCCAGATATGCTTTCTTCAAAATACCATATATATTCTTTGCTTGCAAGGGTTCTGGCGTTCAAAGCGAAGGTTAAGGAAAATAAATGACGCTGGCACAATTTCGGCTGTGTTATGGATTTGAAAAGACTTTTTTGGAGAGTCTGCTACGAATAAAAAACGCAGGGATGGCATGTAAATTCCATTGCCCAGGACATTACGATAAGCCTCGTAAAGCAAGAAAAGTGTAAGCAATGGCTTCCACTTTTCTTAGAGTCTTATCTCCATTGGGCAGAGGAATTTTCATGCCATCCCTGCGTTTTTTATTCCAA
>CAKRCJ010000259.1 GCA_934307185.1 uncultured Roseburia sp. | reverse complement strand
TACTCCTGTCACACCTGATATTCCTGACATTTCAGAGTCAATTCTTGAAGATGACCCGGGTGAAAATATGGAACAGGAATAAAGTATTTAACTTTCAATAACAAAAGAGTACTATTCAAACTCACTTTCCTATGACACATTAAAGTGATTTGTATAGTACTCTTTTTCATCTAACAATATTGCCGTTTTTATATCACATATTTTTAATTTGTAACTGTAGCCGGGAAATATTTTCCTGTTCCGGATTTTTACACATCTGTTTTACAACTCTTCTTTCTTCCTGTAAACATGATTGTTTACTACTAACCTCATCCTTTTTCTCTCTGTTTATCGAATAAGAAAGTAATTTCTCTGAAAATTGTTCCAAGCTATCCCATCCGTTCTTCTGTTGCAGCAACAATTTTTCAACCCCAGTAACAGCTTCCTGATTACCTGCAAATATTTTTTCCTTTTTCTTTTCGTTCTCCCGCTCCTGTATTTTCATATCATAATATTCATAAGCTTCTTCTAATGCCTGCATGAACTCTTTTCTGAAATTCATCGGCCGCAGGAATACTCGAAATACATTTCTTTTATTCAAATAGAAATCTAATTGTGCCGCACTAATCGCACTCGTATAAATCATACATATTGTGTCCGGATATGTAATATTAACATAAGTAACAATCTGTTCTCCATTTACCCCCTCAAATGCCAGTGCTGTAACGACAACCTGATATGATTTTTGTTTTAAAAGATTGACCGCATCTATACCATTTTCCGCCACCTCAATCTCCACATCTTTCTCTAACAGCATACGTCTGAATTCTTCTACAATTTCAGGATATCTTCCAATGAATAAAAGTGTTCTGCTCATTTTTACCACGTCCTTTTCTCAATCCATTTAAGAAAGCTTAAACAACCATATCGTCTTTTCTTATCTTGAATTATAACGAAATCCCCTAAACTATTCAATAGACTTGTTATCCGTTTTTCTCCTGGTATTCGCTAATAATGTTTTTTCTGACAGCAAAAACCCCGAAGTCACCTTCGGGGTTTTTACTGTTGATGTATATACTAACTAAGGGGATTAGATTCCACGAACCTAATCGAATTAGATTCGTGCAATTTAATGAAGTTCTCTTGGAACAAAATCAGGATATGCTGATTCAAGTCCATGTTCGGTAGAGTCGAGTCCTTCGACTTCTTCCTGAGCGGATACTCGAAGTCCGATTGTTTTCTTTAATACAGTAAATACAATTGTCATTGTAATAATTGTCCAGCCTGCGATACAAACGATACCAAGTAACTGGATTAATAAATGATGTACACCACCGCCATAGAATAAACCGTCGTTGTAGTCAAATAATCCGACTGCGATAGTTCCCCAGATACCGTTGCATCCATGTACTGCTACCGCACCAACCGGGTCATCTACTTTTAACTTATCTTCAATAAAGTAAACTGCTACACATACCAGAACACCTGCGATTGCTCCAATAATGAAAGAGCCGACAGCGTCTACATTTGAACATCCTGCTGTAATTGCTACAAGACCGGCAAGAGAACCGTTTAAGGACATTGATACATCTGGTTTTCCATTTCTGAACCATGTATAAAGCATTGCTGTAACTGTTGCTACTGCTGGTGCAATTGTTGTTGTTGCAAAAATCTGTGATAACTGCATGGTATCTGCTGCTGCTCCGTTAAATCCATACCATCCAAACCAGAGAATGAATACACCAAGAGCACCTACTAAAATATTGTGTCCAAGAATTGGTCTTGGTTTTCCATCTTTATCATATTTACCAATACGAGGTCCTAACATTGCAGCTCCGATGAATGCTGTAATACCACCTACCATATGAATACATGCGGAACCTGCAAAATCTGTAAATCCTAAATCTGTAAGCCATGGAGTTGCTCCCCATACCCAGTGTGCTTCAATTGGATATACAACCAGACTGATAATAAAGCTGTAAACACAATATGTAACAAACTTTGTACGCTCGGCCATACCACCTGAAACAATCGTTGCCGCTGTTGCACAGAATACTAAGTTAAATACAAAACTAGACCAGTCAGTTTCTGCAAAATTTGTAAATGGGTTTAATCCCCATCCTGCAAAACCGCCTTCTCCACAGAGAAGATTATAACCTAATAAATAAAAGGCAACTGTACCAATACAAAAATCCATTAAGTTTTTCATGGTAATGTTACCGACGTTTTTTGCTCTGGTAAAACCTGCTTCCACCATTGCAAATCCACACTGCATAAAAAATACTAACGCTGCTCCCATAAGGAACCATACACTCATATCCATAACAAATCCTCCTTGTTTTGCGAAGCAAAATCCTGCTCTACTTGTAGAGCATTCCCCCTGGTGAGGAGAGGATTTTAGCCTCCTTGTTTTGCGAAGGAAAATCAATAAAAAAGGAGATAATACAGAGTGACACTTCACCCTTTCTTATCTCCTTTGATAAATGTTTTTTCCTTGATTAAATTTTTTCATAATATAACCTTTATCTCTATATCCGGCTTCCTCTTTCCGTCTATAGAACGTCTTTTATAATGCATCTGTACCATGTTCACCAGTACGGATACGTACTGCATCTTCTACATCATAAACGAAAATTTTACCATCACCAAAATGTCCGGTATTAATTTCTTTTACAATTTTGTCAATCAATGTCGGTGCAGCCTCATCTGTTACGACAGTCTCAACCTTAACTTTTGGAAGAAGATTGACAGCATATTCCGAACCACGATAGTTTTTGATAATACCTTTCTGATTACCATAACCCATACTGTTTACAATGTTCATACCGTTTACTTCGCAGGAATCCAAAACTTCTTTTAAATCCTCAAGTTTTTCCGGCTTGATAATAATTTCCAGTTTTTTCATAATAATACCCATGCCTTTCTATTATTTTCATATTTTGCTCTTGTTTTCTTTTTGTTCACAATTTGTTTAAAAACCTTTCATCATGTGAACATGAAATTTTCACTTCTGCTGCATATAATAAAATCATAAAAACAAAAGACAATTTCAAAGTTTTGATAACTTTTTTGTATAAACTTTTTCATAATCTGCCAGGTGGAGAACCACCTGGCATCCTCCCTTTTATGGGGACTTTTTTATACCTCAAAAAGCAAATCGCCATAAGATGGCATTGGCCACATAGATTTATCCACTAACATTTCAAGTTTATCTACCGGAGCTCTTAAGGAGTCCATAGCTGTTTTTACTTCATCATGATAGTAAACTGCCTGCTCTCTTCCCTCTTCCATTACACCGCCTTTTGCAGTAACCTCTTCCAGTTTGGAAAGTGCTGCTTTTGCATCTGCCAGCAAATCAGATACTTCTGTTAAAATTTCTGTCTGAACGCTTACATCTGCACCACAGGCTGTTTTTACTGCTGTAATAGACTCTGCAAGAACAGTTGTGTATTTGATTACTGCCGGGATAATCTGTTTTGTTGCAATATCAATCATTGCTTTTGCTTCAATGTTGATTTCTTTTGCATAAGTCTCATACTCAATCTCAACACGCGAATCAAGCTCTGCCTTTGTAAATACACCAAATTTTTCAAATAAAGTAACTGCTTTTTCTGTATTTAATGCAGGAATTGCATCTACCATGGATTTGATGTTTGGTAATCCACGTCTTTCGGCTTCTTTTACCCATTCTTCAGAGTAACCGTTTCCGTTGAATACAATTCTCTGA
>CAKRCJ010000258.1 GCA_934307185.1 uncultured Roseburia sp. | reverse complement strand
CTCTAATATCACTTCGCACTCTCCCAAAGCCTCATACCAGTTTTCCCCGGCACTTATTAAAGTCAGAAACTGCAGCGTCCCTCCACTTTTTACTTTTAAGCTTACGTTTATTTTCAGCTCGTTATCGCCCATGTACACATAAGGCCATGCAATCTGTTCCTTTTTTACAAGTGCAGCATAACAGGCTCCTTTGGAATACAGATTTTTTCCAATAAATGCCCGCCTGCCACGGCAGAGAAACGCAAGTGATACTTTCATCCAGTCACCGTCAAAGCCATTTCCAACCAGATAAACGGCCGATAAAATCCGACCGTTCAGACACTCATTTAAAATCCTGTAAAAACATTCATCCGGATTGTTTTTATCCATAATATGAGCCTGTTCTGTTATCGTAACCATTTGAGGCACTGTTTTTAAATTGCGTTCAATAGAATAACATTTCACTTCATCTGCCCGGTAATCAAACAGATACATATCGCGCATCCAGAGTTCTTTTTTCTGATTATAGGCAAAATAATAAAAACTCTCCCGCCTGTCCAAAAGAAGCATCTGTTTTTTGTCTATTCCAAGCTTTTCTGCAATTGTTCCGAAAAGCTGTGTCAGTTCTCTAGATAGCTTTTCCAACGTAATAACCAAAATATCGGGCATCCCAGGATTTCCAAGCCTGCTTGCAAACAAAATAAGTTTTTTCAGATATAGCGCCAGCAAATCCTTGGCATCATACGTTTTCTCTTCCACTACAACCGTCTGTTCTTCTAACGCTTTCCCTAAAAGATTATCAAATGGTTCTTCGTTCTGCTGTAACGCAATACGCTTCGCTTCCTCCCCAATAAACCATTGTCCAATTCCTTTCTTCTTCGCCAGAAGAAGCGGTATCTGAAATACCTCACTTCCTGCAACCGGACTTAAGGTTTCCGGTTCACTCATCCCTGTCTGATAATAACTGATGATGGCATTACTGTCATCCATATCTATTCCAATATAATAGCAGCGTTCCATTGCCAGCATCTCCTTCTTTTCTGTAACTATAGTAACTTAAATATTTGCTCTGAAACGTATTTCATTTTCTCGTACTGCTTCATGCTTTTTTTCAAAAGCATTTCATCCTGCGCCGCCAGTGCAAATAAAATTTCATTCATACTGTCATATCTGCTCTCATTTTTGTCTCCGCAAATATCACGGTTTGATAACTGCCTGCTTTCCACCGCTTTCCATTCACCATTCACGGACTCTGATATGTAGTAGGAAACTTCCTCGCCAAACAATAATACAAAGGCTTTCACATAAATCCCATCATACACCTCTGACAGTTCTTCTTTTTTAAAGCTTTCTCCGTTGACGCTGTAATTTAAAAGAACATGTCTGCCTGGCACAGAATGATATTCCACAAAAAATTTATCATATAAATGGTACTTTTTTATGAGCTCCCCATCAAATTTTTTATAGAAAGAAAAATAAATATTTCTGGCTGTATATTCCATCAGCAGCTCGTCTATGAGATTTTTTTCCTTTGCATCTGTTTTCTCTTTCTCTGACAGTTCTTTTAATAATCCAAGCCTGCATGCATCATTGAGATTTTCATGGTTAAAATACCGCTCCTCTATCTGTGAAAAAACATGACCTGGAACCATCATATCTTTTGTAAGATAGCAATGTGAAAAATAGGAAAGATATGCCATACGCACAACTTCTCTTCCGCCGCCCGCACAATAGCTTTCATAAATCTTTTCGATATTATTTACATAATCTGTCGAATAAAGCATCTGCGTAATAATCCGTTCTTCCAGGTCAAAGGTGTCAATCTCAAAATTTTCTGCCGCCTGCCAGATTTCTGCCATTAACTTTGTGGAACCGTTAAATACCTTTGACAGATAAATTAAAATTACATCATTATATTTTCCAGCACAAAAACAGGTCTGTGCCAGTCCAAGCAGATAATCATCCTCTTCAAAACTGCCCTGTGTAATCTCATAACTGCATAAGCTCACTTTTTCAGAATTTCCAAGCTGTTCATATCCGAACATCTGTACCATCTGATATGCTTTTTCAAACAACTGATAGTCAATGAACATTTGTTCAAAATATGCCCTGTCCTCTGCACGTATATCGGAAATATCTGTTTTCTGCAAATAGCCTAAAACAAAATCTGTCTCATTCTTCCTCTGATAATACCGGAGCACTTCAGGAAGCAGCTCCATTTTATAGCTTTTCTGCACTTTCTCTGACGAAAAAATAATCTCAAACTGCTTGTCCTTCATCTGCAAAAAGCAGTCTTCTTTCTGGCAGCTTATCAGATAAAGCAGATACGGCAATTCCTCCGGTGCCAGCTCGATACATCTGTCAATATAGTTTTCCGGACATAGTAATGGTTCATCAAGATATCCCTCTAAATAGCATCTCCCCTGCATATCAACAAGCATTACCGTATATTCCTTTGTGTATGCCTTAAAATATGCAATACCATTTACAATTGGTATGGTCTGGCAATCGGTAAGCTCTCTGTGTCTGATATATGCGGCTGCGACATTTGGGATATTACAGCTTAACTTATGTACAAATAAAACATCTGCCGCCTTTTTTGCAAGATCTTCATTCCATATGCTTACAGGAAGTACCTCCTTATAAATTATGGCAAGATTTTCATCCATACGGGATGCTTCTAGCTGTGTAATGGCAAATTGCTCTATCGTTCTTTTATATCTTTCGTAAGTATCCGCATGCTCTTCTTTCATTGCAATAATATTGACATATAAAACTGCCAGATGCTTATAGGACAGGCTGCTGTTGTACTGGAAATACATCTGCAGCACTTTTGGAATTACTGTACTTTTTATTTCATCCATTGAAAGCAAAAAAGCCTCATATAAATTGGTAATGCGGATTTTACTTTGAATTCCTCTTTCATACCAGATATGATACTTTTTTTCAAACTTCTGGCTGCGGATTAAATACGCACAGATTGCCGCTGTCATCTCTGGCGACTCATCTATTTCATAACATTTCTCAAGAATTGGATACAATTTTCTGTCATATTCCTTCTGTTTTGCAAGCAGATTTCTCACCTGCATTGCCATATCCTTTGTAATCGCATCCTGTTTTTTTGCAAAAGTCAATACCTTAATCTCATATGGTCCAAGCTTTGTCAGAAGATACGGATCCTGCCAGAAAAGATAATATGCCTCTAAATATAAATACGGACTGTTATTTCCATTTCCAATCCAGCGTTCTAACTCCCTTAACCTTCTTTTATTATTCCGGTAATATTCCTCTTTCACAAAAAGTAAAATCCAAAACAGCATGGAATTATCCGGATAACGATAAAAAATCTGCTCAATCTCCTCTGTCAGGCGGTCCACATACGACTCCTCGCGCTCCATCAGCGTACACAGATACAAATAATATCCCCATTCGGGTGTCATCCGGTCTGTGCAGCTTCTTCTGTAATCCGACAATATCCAGCTTGCTTCCTGCTTTTGTCTGTTAATTAAAAGTGCCTGCGCTTTCATGAGGTTCCACATGGCATTGTCCGGCTCAATTATTGCCAGATGGTCTAATATTTTTACAGACTGCCCTGCCCAGACACCTGTCACGATCTTTTTTAACCGGTAATCAATATAAAGCTGCATCAGCTCTGCCCTTCCCGTCTGAAGTTCAAAAAAACCGGTCTTTTTCTTTTTTTCTTCGTTCTTCTGCGAAGCTGCCATCACAGAATAGTATAG
>CAKRCJ010000257.1 GCA_934307185.1 uncultured Roseburia sp. | reverse complement strand
GAATATAATATTGTAGCGTTGCTTTCGGCATGTGCTGGAAAGGTGCTTACTTATGCGGATATTATAAAAAAGGTCTGGGGATATTCAGACGATGGAAGTGTAAAAAAATTACAGGTAAATATGGCAAATATCCGGAAAAAATTCGGAGAAACACCGGGCGAATACAGGTATATCCTAAATGAACTCGGGGTTGGCTACCGGATGAATGACGGAGAATAAAAAAAGCTGCCGGGAAATTTTTTCCCGACAGCTTTTCTACTCTTTATTTTAGTCATAAAGAGGAGTACCGTGTTTGATTTTACGGACGATTTTAACACCTAAAATCCAGAACATGGAGATTACAATATAAAGAGTAGAAGCAAGGCCTACAATTGAGCCGAAAATTGCAAAAATAACTAATCCGATATTCATAATGTATTAATTCCCTTCGTTTTCATTTTTAGATTCTGTTTTTTCATCATGGTTCTCAAACCACCATACAAAACCAGTTGCGGCAACCGCAGCAATAACAAGAACTACAAACATAATATGCTGTAACATAAAATACCAAACCTTTCTGATACTGCGCTTAAGGTGCGCAGATATCCTGAAACAATAATCATGGCAATAGAACGTTCGCGGAGCGTGCATTCTATTGTTTTGCGTACCAAAAGAAACCGCACAAAAAGCGGCATAATTTTTATCAGGTATGGGGATTAGTTGTTTTTCTTGCCATCCGTCCGATGAATATAACGAATGATGACATCATTGCTCTTAGCAGGCTGTTTTGTCAGAACGCCTTCTCTGGCAAAAATGACAGGGATAATCTGTGAAAGAAGCTCCACAGTAAGAAAAAGACAGGTTAATTCGCGCACGGTGCGGCTTGAAAGACGTTTTACTTCCTGCCTTAACATGGCATTTGCCAAAATAGAAGCGGCAGAAGCTTCAGAAAGAAATGAATTTTCGCCTTCCGTTACCAGAGAGTCGGAAAATACGCTGTCTGTGTGATGGATAATTCCATACATTAAAGAGGACTCTGCCTGGGTATTTCCATAGCACATTCCTAAGAAAAACATGGAAATAATAAGTAAAAGACAAATGCTTTTTTTCCTGAACTGATTTGTCATAACCGATTTCCTGCCTTTCCTTTTCATAATCTGGAATAAAATCCGATGTTATTTTATCAAAAATGAAGTGAAAATGCAATGAATTTAAGAAACCGCCGGACGAAAAAACGTTTTCTTGTAATTTAGGATTTCCATGGTAAAATATAGAGAAAAAGAAACGACTAAGGAAAAAAAGATGAATCGATTATTTGACACATCCATTAATGTTGGGTTGAGACAATTTTATATATTAGGAATTGCCGGAAGTGTGGGAAATCTGACAGGATTTCTTGGAAATGCCTATATTTATGGCTTTAGCATCCCGACAATTTTCTGTGCATTGTGTACAATTATTATTTTTATGGCAAGTATATGGGGAATTAATACAAGACATGTAAGAAAGGCTTCTTATATTATTATTTTGTTACTTACATTTATTGAATTTCCGATACTTTATTATATTTATCAGACGGGAACCATTGCATATATGGTACTTTCAATGGTGGCGATTGCGACGTTCTTACCGACATGGGAAGCGGTTGCTTTTGGCGGGGCTGCATTTTTAGTGGATATGTCTGCGGTAATGCTTGCATATTTTCATCCGATGGAGTTAGAAAAGGTAACAGGCAGGGATGCCTTATACACTACGATTTGTTCGCTTATGGTTGTTTTGTTCAGTGTATTTATTATCACCATTCTTTTAAATGTCCAGCAGCGGAAGCAGAAGGAGGAATTAAAAGAATTAAGTGATAAGCTCAAATTTGCGGCAGACCATGATGTGCTTACCGGACTTTACAACAGAAGATATTTAAACCAGTATCTGGAGAGCTTAAAGGGAAAAGAGTATTATGCAGTTCTTATGGATTTGGACTTTTTTAAACAGATTAATGACAGCTACGGACATGGCTTTGGTGATAAGACACTTGCAGCATTCAGTGATATTTTGCAGAAAAATATAACCGAAAGCGGAATTGCAGTCCGTTTCGGCGGCGAAGAGTTTATGCTGATTTTGCCAAAGTATTCAAAAGCTCAGATAGAAGAAATGTTAGAAAAGGTAAGAACAGAGTATAAGTTATTTGGCAAAGTGAAAAAAGGAAGGGAATTTACGTTCAGCTGTGGAGTGGAACAATACGTAAATGGTATGGAAGTAACAGAACTTTACCGGCTGGCAGATGAAAAGCTGTATCAGGCGAAAGAAAATGGACGTGACTGCGTCTTTTTCTGATGAAAACAGTATTAATGATAAGATTTATCAATTGTTATTGTTAGGCTTGAGTAACCGAATAGGGCGGTCCTATAATAAATCGAAAACAGAAAAAGAGCCACAGCATAGAATATATTGGCTTCTGATTTGCAATATACAAAGGAGGACCTTATTATGGTAGATTGGAAAAAAATTGCATTATTTGCAGGAGGAACATTATTCGGAACAGCCGGAGTGAAAGTTTTAGCAAGTGATGATGCAAAGAAAGTTTACACACAGTGTACTGCTGCTGTTTTAAGAGCAAAGGATTGTGTAATGAAAACAGTGACAACTGTTCAGGAAAATGCTGGTGATATTTACGAAGATGCAAAAGCAATCAACGAAGAACGTGCAGCAGCAAAAGAGGCAGCAGTTGTGGAAGATGAAGAAGAGACTGTAGAAGAAAGCGCAGAGGAAGCTGCAGAACCAGCAGCAGAATAAATAAGCGCTGAAAAAATGCTGTCGCACGGGTATAGTGCGGCAGCATTTTTATGATACAGTACACTGGAAGGATGTAAGAAAAATGAAATTTATTATAAAACATGAAACAAAAGGAAGAATGCGTATTCATGTGGCACAGAACCGCATGAGTTACGCACAGGCAGATACCCTGCTTTATTTTTTACATAACCAGAAAGAGGTAACTTTTGCAAAGGTTTACGACAGAACGTGTGATGCGGTGATTTCCTATGTTGGAGACAGAAAAACAATTATAAATCTGCTTCGTGGGTTTCATTATGAAACAGTGGAAGTGCCTACCGGTTTAATTGAAAACTCCGGACGTGAGTTAAACAACACTTACCAGGAGAAGCTGATTGGGAAAATTGTGTTCCACTATGCCAGAAGATGGATTTTGCCATATCCGGTAAGAATATGTCTTACCTCTATCCGTTCCGTAAAATATTTGTGGAAAGGAATAAAAACATTAGCTGCGCGTAAAATAGAAGTGCCTGTTTTAGATGCAACTGCAATCGGAGTTTCCATATTAAGAAGTGATTTTAATACTGCAGGCTCTATTATGTTTATGCTTGGAATTGGCGAGCTGTTAGAGGAATGGACCCACAAAAAATCAGTGGATGACCTTGCAAGAACCATGTCTTTAAATGTTGGAAAAGTATGGTTAGTAAGCGGCGGCCAGGAAGTGTTAGTTCCGGCTTCCCAGATTAAAGCGGGCGATAAGGTTGTTGTTCATATGGGAAATGTCATTCCATTTGACGGTGTGGTTACAGACGGTGAGGCAATGGTAAATCAGGCTTCCTTAACCGGAGAGTCAGTTCCTGTCAGAAAAACCTTAGAGAGCACTGCATATGCGGGAACGGTTGTGGAGGAAGGAGAGCTTACAATTCTTGTAAAAGAGGTTGGAGGTTCCAGCCGTTTTGAAAAAATTGTTACAATGATTGAAGAGTCGGAAAAATTAAAATCCGGTGCTGAGAGTAAGGC
>CAKRCJ010000256.1 GCA_934307185.1 uncultured Roseburia sp. | reverse complement strand
GAATTAGCATATGAAACAGTACGCTTAGAGGTAGAGACCGGGGAAAATCCATATAAAGGGGATGATTTTCCGATGTTTGTGGCAAAAAGAGATGAGGCATCACAGAAAATTGAATTTTAAAACAGAAAGAGCCGTATTGTTGGCTCTTTTTGTGAATAAGGGTGAACCCCAGACCTTTTGACAGCCAAAATCATCTTATAAATAAAATATAATTTAGTAGTGGCAATTATAAAAACTTTATGCTAATATAGAACATAATTATAATTTAGCATGGTAAAGTAAAAAATGATTTGCCGGCTGAAAATAGAAGCGAGGAGACATGAAAATGGAAAATAACGTAAATAAAACGATTATTACTGTAGTAGGAAAAGATACCGTTGGTATTATCGCAAAAGTGTGTACCTATTTGTCTGAGAATGGGGTAAATGTTTTAGATATTTCACAGACAATTGTATCTGGATATTTTAATATGATGATGATTGTTGACATGACAAAAGCAGGTAAAAGCTTTGCAGACTGTCAGAAGGATTTAGATGCGTTAGGAGAAGAAATCGGAGTATCCATCAAATGCCAGAAAGCGGAAATTTTTGATATGATGCACAGAATTTAGGCGTGAAAAAACGATACAAGCCTGAAATAAAAAGTCCCGAATTTGTTATGCGCAAAATCAGCGCAGGAATGGAGAATAAAATGATTAACATCTTTGAAGTTAATGAGACAAATAAGATGGTCGAGCAGGAAAATCTGGATGTCCGTACCATTACAATTGGAATTAGTCTGTTAGAGTGCATCGATTCCGACTTGAATAAACTGAATGAAAATATTTACAACAGAATTACAACTGTTGCAAAAGACCTTGCAGCAGCCGGTGAGAAAATTGAGCATGAATTTGGTATTCCGATTGTAAATAAGAGAATTTCTGTTACCCCGATTGCTTTAGTTGGCGGGGCAGCATGTAAAACACCGGAGGATTTTGCAACGATTGCGGATACACTTGACCGTGCCGCAGAGAAAGTCGGTGCAAACTTAATCGGCGGTTATTCAGCGTTAGTTTCCAAAGGAATGACAACGGCGGATGAGCTTCTTATCCGTTCTATTCCAATGGCACTTTGCAGAACGAACCGTGTATGCAGTTCTGTAAATTTAGCTTCCACTAAGACTGGTATTAATATGGATGCGGTAAAGCTCATGGGAGAAATCCTGTTACAGGTTGCAGAGCAGTCCAAGGACAGAGATTCCGTAGACTGTATGAAGCTTGTTGTATTCTGCAATGCACCGGATGATAACCCATTTATGGCAGGAGCGTTCCATGGGGTAACAGAAGCAGATGCCATTATTAATGTCGGCGTCAGTGGTCCGGGTGTAGTAAAAACAGCCTTAGAAAAGGTGCGCGGCGAGAATTTTGAGGTTTTATGCGAGACAATTAAAAAGACCGCTTTTAAAGTAACGCGTGTCGGACAGCTTGTGGCACAGGAGGCATCAAAGCTTTTAAACATCCCATTTGGTATTGTGGACTTATCTTTGGCACCGACACCGGCAATCGGAGACAGTGTTGCAGATATTCTCTGTGAGATTGGTTTAGAATACGCAGGAGCACCGGGAACAACAGCAGCGCTTGCGCTTTTAAATGACCAGGTGAAAAAAGGCGGTGTTATGGCATCTTCCTATGTCGGAGGCTTAAGTGGAGCATTTATTCCGGTCAGTGAAGACCAGGGAATGATTAATGCTGTGCAGGCAGGAGCAATCACACTGGAAAAATTAGAGGCGATGACCTGTGTATGCTCTGTAGGTCTTGATATGATAGCAATTCCGGGAGATACAAAGGCTACCACCATTTCCGGCATGATTGCAGATGAGATGGCACTTGGCATGATTAACCAGAAAACAACTGCCTGCCGTTTAATTCCTGTTATTGGAAAAGGGGTAGGCGAACAGGTGGAGTTCGGTGGATTATTCGGATATGCGCCGATTATGCCGGTAAACAAATTCTCTTGTGATGATTTTATTAACCGTGGCGGAAGAATTCCGGCGCCGATTCACAGTTTTAAAAATTAATGGGAAACGGGGTATCACAGAAAAGGCGGAAGTCCCAAAAGTGATACCCCGGTTTTGTGCAGCTTGACAGGTGAAAATTTAAAAGCCACTTTTGGCCCTCTAATCCTAAAAGGTGATACCGAGTTATCCCTTGACATTCGATAATTCTTTTCTTATACTTTTATCAAATCAAAATTTTAGACAGATTAATATCTTATCAGTTCTTGTCTGAAAAGCCTGTTGGAAAGGACAGGAAATCTATCTCAAAGTTCAGTGCCGGTTCGGCATGAGATTTCATTTTGACAAAAAAATATTTTTTTATGCTTGAAATTTAACAGGATGCATAATGTGTGCATTGAAAAACAGACAAAATTCCATTATGATGAAAGGGGAAAATTGCTTGAATACAAAGGATAATAAAATTCAATGGCATCCGGCTTTTGATGCAGCACTGCGGATTGAATTACAGGAGGAGACAAAATATCTGACGTTTGAACCGGAGCATTTGATTTCTAAGAAACCAATGCAGATTGATATTCTAATCATTAAAAAAGATAAATCTGTTCAAATAAAAAAGAATATTGGAAAAATATTTCGGCAGTATAATATTATTGAGTATAAATCACCAGAGGATACCTTATGTATTGATGATTTCTACAAGGTTTATGGTTATGCCTGTATTTATAAAGCAGAGACAGAAAAAGTAAATGCAATACCGGCAGCAGAGCTGACGATTACGTTTGTCTGTTATCATTATCCGAGAGAGATGCTTGCAAAGCTGAAGCTTGAAAGAAAAATCACAGCTTCAAGTGTGGAAAATGGTATATACTATTTAGAGGGAGATGCAGTACCGATACAGTTAATCGTTGTTCAAAAATTATCGAAGGAAAGTAATTACTGGTTAAATACCTTAAGAAATGATTTAAAAGCCGGTGGTGAGATACGCAGATTTATTGAGCAGTATGAAAATAATAAAAACAACAGGTTATATAGTGCAGTGGCGGATACGGTGATGCGTGCAAACTGGAAGGAATTGGAGGCAGAGAAAAAAATGTGTGATGCATTAAAAGAATTATTTGCAGAGGAATTGCAGGATTCCAGAACAGAGGGCAGAGCAGAGGGCAGAACGGAAGGACGTGCAGAAGAAAAGCTTGCACTGATTATTAAAAAGTACAAGAAAGGCTGTACACCGGAAGAAACGGCGGATATGTTAGAAGAAACGGCAGAACTGATACAACAAATCTATGATGTGTTAAACCAGTGTGCACCGGATTATAATGTGCAGGAAGTATATCAGATATTACGGAAAAAAGCAGTTCTGATTATCCGATAAAAGAAACTTAAGTACAGGTACTTTACAGAAAATATGTAAATTACCTGTACTTTTTTGAATAATATATTAGTAATTCTTATATAAATGAGTAAATAAATTCATAACACTAATAACAACCAATCCATTGTAAAAATAAATAGGCAATGCTAATATAAAAAGGTATTCTATATTTGAAATTTTGCTTCGCAAAACAAGGAGGAAAAATCCTCTGCTCACTAAAGAGCTCGCATTTTTCCTTCGGAAAAACAAGGAGGATTTATGAAATTAATGTCATTAGCAAATGAACTTGCAGGAAATTCTTATCCGGGACGTGGAATTGTAATTGGTAAATCTGCGGATGGTAAATTTGCGGTAACCGCTTATTTTATTATGGGAAGAAGTGAAAACAGCAGAAACCGTGTA
>CAKRCJ010000255.1 GCA_934307185.1 uncultured Roseburia sp. | reverse complement strand
CCTTTACTTTCACATTTTCTTTCATCCAGTCATTTAAGGCTTTATCATCCTTCCAGATTTCTCCTGCTGTCTCTGCAACAGACATTCCTTTTTTCACCTTTACTTTTATGTAATTTTCTGTCACCTCAATTTTATCGTTCTCTGAGAAAACATCCGTGTCAAAGCTTCCAACATTTCCGGCCCGGAATGTCACTGTATAAACTCTTGTATTACTTTTCTTTGTCTCCTCCTGCGCTGCAAAAACAACTATTTGTGAAAATAATGTCAGGCAAAAAAGAAACGCCCCAAAAAAACCTATTACTTTTTTTCCTTTATTTTTCATTTTCTTCTTTCCTCTCTTCTTTTTCGCAATGCAAACCATATACTTCCCATTCCCGATACTGCCAGAACACTTATCAGGGCAACAGATAATCTATCCCCTGTTTTTACACTCTGTGGCAGGAAATTTATTTTGTCCGTCACATTCGTTTTGACAATATCCGTATCATTCTCTGTTATAATTACCGTTTTTCCATCCTCTTCATAATATGCACAAAAGCACAGCTCCAACGCTCCTGTTGCCTTTGAATAATCAATGTCTTTTGTACTATCCATCCCTTCCCCATCGAGAGTAAGTGTAATATACAAATTGGTACTCTCTCCTTTTGCAAGTTTCGTCAGATACTTAAAATCGTTCAATTGCGTAATCTCTAAAAGCCCCTCTGTACTTGCCTTTAAATCTTTTGTATATCCTCCTGCGACAGTATTTAAAATATCTACTGCGCTTTTCTCATTTTCTCCAATACTTACTGTAAATTCATATGCCCCTCCTGATGATTTATTTGCTTCTTCAAACGCATCTACTGTCTTTTCTGACAAAAAAAATGTTGCTGTATATTTATTATCATTTTGCAGTCTTATGTCAATTGTCCTCGTATCCCCCGGAGCCATATCCATAAAAGCATCTTTAAGCTTATCCCCCGGCTGTTCATAAATAATTTTTTCATTTTCTGTAAGTGTAACCGTCTGTATTTCTTCTGCATATATCTTTTCTGAAAACAGACTTATCAGAAGAAATAAAAAGCCTGCCCATGCTCTCTTTTTTTTCATTTTCTCCTCCTGCCATTATCATCTTGTTTCTGAAATATCCAGGATATTCCCGTTATTATCAAATGTTGCAAACATTCCAAGCTCTGCAGCAATCGCATCTTTTGCATTATTTGCCTGAACCGCAGTCACCTCATAATTTAAATTGTATGAAGCAAGCGCAAAATGTTTGCTATCCATAGTCTCATCAAATGTAATACCTGATATAAAGTCTGTGGTTGCTTCATTATATGCGAGCGGTTTTGTATAAAACATGACAATTTCTTCTGCATCTGCATAAGTGATAATCCAGTCATTTATTTTACTTTTCCCTAAGGATTCAAGACTCCTGTTCTCTTTTCCATCCTGTATGTATAAAATATCTGCCTTCTCTCCTGCCACAAAATCAAGGTCAATATCCGTACCATCTGCTGCCTCCCAGTTTTTATTAATCACCACCTTTACATAAACAGCATATCCGTTCTCTTCTGTATTTTTTATAAAACGAGGCATCAAATAAGTTTCTCCCGGCATAACGTTTGTTTTTTCCTCTGTATAACCTCCGCTTAGTGCATTCTTTTCATCATAAATTGTAACTCCGACACTCTTAATATTAATCTGTGCCATGGCTTTATCACTTGCTGCATTAAGTGCTGCAAATGTTCCTCCCGCCAATGTTGCGGCAGTTAACACTCCTGCAATGCCCATAAGCATATACTTTTTTTTCACGTTTTTCTCCTCCACATATAAATTGACGCAATCAGCCCCTTTTCTATAGTATGAATTATAAAAACAGAACGTCACACGAAAGTCTCACGCACAAAAAAAAGACCTGTAAAAGGTCTTTTTTAACACTTTATTTATTCTGTTACATAAATGTAAGAAAGATTCTTTAATATCTCCCCGGCAACATCCGGCTTATTCATTGTATAAATATGTACATGATTCACACCATTTGCAATAAGGTCAATAATCTGTTCTGTTGCATAAGCAATTCCTGCCTGGCGCATTGCCTTCGGGTTATCTCCAAAACGGTCTACAATCGCCAGAAATCTAGGCGGCACCATATTTCCAGATAAAGATGTAATTCTCTTTATCTGACTTGCATTTGTTACCGGCATAATTCCTGCAACGATTGGAACCTGGATTCCCTTTTTTAACGCTTTATACATAAAATTGTATAATATGTTATTATCAAAAAACATCTGTGTCGTAAGAAATTCACATCCGGCATCTACTTTTTCTTTTAAATAATCTAAGTCTTCATATATGGTAGAAGCCTCTGGATGTCCCTCCGGGTAACATGCTCCACCAATGCAGAAATCTCCCTGTGCCTTAATATCAGCAATCAGTTCACTTGCATGTTTATACTGGTTCGGCAATGGGAAATCTGCATTTACCGGAATGTCCCCACGCAGTGCAAGAATATTCTCAATATGATTTTCTTTTAACTCCTCAATAACAGAAGCAACCTTTTCTTTTGTGGATGAAGCACAGGTTAAATGTGCTAATGCCGGAATATTATTTCTGCAGATTTCATCCGCAAGTTTTACGGTATAATCAGAAGTTCCACCTGTCGCACCATAAGTAACACTCATATATGCAGGCTTTAATGCTGCCATTTCTTTTACAATATTTTTATAATTTTCTAATTGCGCTCCCTGCTTTGGTGGAAAAAGTTCGCAGGAAATTGTCACTTCATCCTTGTTTAATAATTCTGTCAGTCTCATCTTCTTATCCTCAATGTTCTTTCTTTTTATTTTTAAAAGCTTCTCAGCTTATCTGAACCATCATCTACTGTATTTTCAATCTTACGAATTTCTACAAAATAAGAATAATTATCGTTCACTTTCACTTCACAGCGGTCTCCTACTTTGTGTCCAAGCAATGCTTTTCCAAGAGGCGACTCATTGCTGATTAAATTCTTTAGCGAATTTCCACGAACTGTCGTCACAATCTTATATACGTCCTCTTCATCATCCTCCTCAAAATAAACAGTTACCGTATTATTCATGCCAACTTCATCTTCTGCGGAGTCCGTAGAGATAACCTTTGCCGTTTTTATCATTTTTTCCAGATAACGAATTCTGCTTTCATTCTGGTTTTTATCCTTTTTTGCAGCATGATATTCAAAATTCTCACTTAAATCTCCCTGCGCTCTTGCCTCTTTAACTGCTTCAAGTGCATTCTTTCTGACAACAAGCTTACGGTATTCTATCTCCTCCTCCATTTTTTTAATGTCCTGCTCTGTCAATTCATCGTACATGAATTTCTAACCTCCGTTTCAATAAATCGTTTTAAATCCACTTCCTGCGGTATCATATCCGGTTTTTCATTTTTCATACAGACACTAAGCCATGCTTTTCCCTGTAAACTGTAACTGCTGAAATAAAATGGCACGATACAGTCGCTTAATACAGAAAATGTATCCAGTTTAACTCCCATGCCTCTTCCGTCTGCTTTGATATAGCTCTCTTTTCTTGTCCAGATTTTTGTAAAAAGACTGTCATCCCAGTTTTCTCTAAGGAATTTTTTCTCCTCCTCCGAAAAAAAATGTTCTGCTATCTTTTGTTTTCCATACTGCAGCCGCTCCACATCAATTCCAATTTTCTGTCCTGCAAATGCTGCCGCCACATAATTTCCGGAATGACTCAGATTAAAATAAACTTTATTTTCTCCCTCTATCATCGGTTTTCCATTCACACCATATATTATCTT
>CAKRCJ010000254.1 GCA_934307185.1 uncultured Roseburia sp. | reverse complement strand
GACTGGGATAACACAACCTGTCCTTGCTGTGGCGGTCCGGCAAAGAGAGAGACCGATACCATGCCTCAGTGGGCAGGATCCTCCTGGTATTTCTTAAGATATACCGATCCACACAACGATGAGGCGCTTGCAAGCCCGGAAGCATTAAAATACTGGATGCCGGTTGACTGGTATAATGGTGGTATGGAGCATACAACCTTACATTTGCTTTATTCCAGATTCTGGCATAAATTCCTCTATGACGAGGGTGTTGTTCCTTGCCCGGAACCATATCAGAAGAGAACTTCTCACGGAATGATTTTAGGAGAAAACGGTGAGAAGATGTCAAAATCCAGAGGAAATGTCGTAAATCCGGATGATATCGTAAGAGATTACGGTGCAGATACATTAAGAACCTATGAAATGTTCATCGGAGCCTTTGATTTAAGCGCTTCCTGGTCGGAGGATGGTGTAAAAGGCTGCCGTCGTTTCTTAGAGCGTGTATGGAAATTGCAGGATTTAATAACAGACGAAGAAGGCTATTCGGCTGACATGGAGACAAAGATGCATCAGACCATCAAGAAAGTAAGCAGTGATTTTGAAAACCTCAAATACAATACTGCAATTGCAGCAATGATGGCACTTATCAATGACTTCTATAAGAAAAATGCAATTACAAAAGGTGAATTTAAAACATTAATTACCTTATTAAATCCGGTTGCTCCACATATTACAGAAGAATTATGGGGACTTGCAGGCTTTGGAGGAAAGGTTTACCAGACCGCATGGCCGGAGTTTGACGAAGCAAAAACGGTAGAAAGCACAGTAGAAATTGCGATTCAGATTAACGGAAAAACAAAGGCAACAATCGCAATCGGAAAAGACGATGCAAAAGAAGATGTTATTGCAAAAGCAAAAGAAGCAATTGCAGACAAATTAACAGGTAATATTGTAAAAGAAATTTATGTACCTGGAAGAATTGTTAACATAGTAATGAAATAATAGAATGCACGTTCTGCGAACATTCTATTGTCATGAATAAAAATACAGGGACTGTCGCAAAAATCATGTTTTCTACAATATACAGCTATAAACTCTATGGTTTACAGCTACATATTGTATAGATTATGTTTAATGCAACAGCCCTGTATTTTTTATAAAAACTTCTCATCAGAAAAGCTGGTATACAATTTGTAAAAACGAATAAATTCTGCAAGAGATTTGGACGGCTTTGAACTTGTTTTATATGCAAAACCGACTTCACGTTTGTGGATTGGAAATCCAAGTGGAATTTCAACCAGAGAACCGGTTTCCAAATCGTCTTTTACAAAGTTTTTGATGACGCAGGCAACACCGACACCGATACGCGCAAACTCAATTAAAAGGTCCATATCAGAAATATCAATGGAATCCTTAATGACAATCTGGTTTTCCTGCAGATAGTCATCAATATACTGTCTTGTCATATTATTTTTATCTAACAGCATAAGAGTGGAGCTTTGTAAAATATGGTCTTTTTGCACACCACGCGCTTTTAAATTACGCAGATAATCTCTGGCTGCAACAAAAATATCTTCAATTTCTTCTACAAAATCAAAGTGAATATTCTTAAGGTTTTCCGGTTTTCCGATTAATCCGATATCAATCTTATTGTCCTCTAATAATTTCAATGTGTCATTTGTAGACTGACAGGAAATTGAGATAGAGATATGCGGGTTATGTCTTATAAATTCTTTCAGATAAGGCAATAAAATATATTTGCACAGAGTAGAACTGACACCAATTTTCAGATGTCCGACTCCAAGCTCGATAGAGCGTTTTAACTTTTCTTCTCCTAATGTCAATGTCTCAAAAGCTTCGCGTACATGCTCATAGAGAAGCTTTCCCTCCTCGGTCAGCACAACACCGCGGGAGCTTCTGGAAAAAAGCTTGCACCCGACGCTTTCTTCTAATTTCTGAATGGATTTACTGATAGCTGGCTGGCTGATATAAAGCTCTTTTGCAGCTTTTGATATATTACCGGTATTGGCAACCGTATAAAAAATACGGTAGGATGACAAATTCTGATTCATAAAAAACTCCTTTTAGTATTTTTATCACTTTATTATATCGTGATTTCATCACTCAATAATTTCGCCGTTCGTCAAATACAAATAAATTTGTATTTTCCTCACTTGCGCTCATTATATCATAAAACATAGTTATGGTAAATATGTTTATTATGTATTTCTATTATATTATCCCCTGTGCTAAAATAAACACATAGAAAAAATTTGCGTTGCAAATAAGGAGGATTTAACATGGGAATGACAATGACGCAGAAAATCCTGGCAGCACATGCGGGACTTACTTCTGTAAGTGCAGGACAGTTGATTGAGGCAGAATTGGACTTAGTTCTTGGAAATGATATTACATCACCGGTAGCAATCCATGAGATGGATAAAATGAAGGTAGATGGTGTTTTTGATAAAGATAAAGTAGCACTTGTATTAGACCATTTTGTGCCGAACAAAGATATCAAATCTGCAGAACACTGTAAATGTGTGCGGGAATTTGCCTGTAAGCATGAGATTACCAATTATTTTGATGTAGGTGAGATGGGAATTGAACATGCTCTGCTTCCGGAAAAAGGCTTAACTGTGGCAGGAGATGTGATTATCGGTGCGGACTCACATACCTGTACATATGGCGCACTTGGTGCATTTTCTACCGGTGTCGGAAGTACCGACATGGCGGCAGGAATGGCAACCGGAAAAGCATGGTTTAAAGTTCCTTCTGCAATTAAGTTTAACTTAACCGGAAAGCCGGCGGAGTGGATTAGCGGAAAAGATATTATTTTACATATTATCGGAATGATTGGCGTGGATGGTGCACTCTATAAATCAATGGAATTTGTCGGTGACGGCATACAGTATCTTACAATGGATGACCGTTTTACCATTGCAAATATGGCAATTGAAGCAGGTGGAAAGAATGGAATTTTCCCGGTGGATGACCTGGCAAAACAGTATATGGAGGAACATTCCAAACGTCCTTATATTGTTTACGAAGCAGACAAGGATGCAGAATACGATGAGGAATACACGATTGATTTAAGTACCTTAAAACCAACGGTTTCCTTCCCACATCTTCCGGAAAATACAAGAACGATTGATGAAGTGGGAGATATTGCAATTGACCAGGTTGTAATTGGTTCCTGTACAAATGGACGAATGGATGATTTACGGATTGCAGCTTCTATTTTAAAAGGAAAAAAAGTAAAAAAAGGACTTCGTGTGATTGTAATTCCTGCAACCCAGAAGATTTATTTACAGGCAATGGAAGAAGGATTATTAAAGACCTTCATCGAGGCAGGAGCAGTCGTAAGTACACCAACCTGCGGACCATGTCTTGGCGGATATATGGGAATTTTAGCCGCAGGAGAGCGGTGTGTATCTACGACAAACCGTAACTTTGTAGGACGTATGGGACATGTGGAGTCTGAGGTTTACCTGGCAAGCCCGGCAGTAGCTGCAGCAAGTGCAGTAACCGGTTATATTTGTGCACCGGAAGAATTAGGATTATAAGGAGGAGTACTTATCATGCAGGCAAAAGGCAGAGCTTTTAAATATGGAGATAATGTTGATACAGATGTTATTATTCCGGCACGTTATCTGAATTCTTCAGACCCGGCAGAACTGGCAACTCATTGCATGGAGGATATTGATAATACTTTTGTAAAAAGAGTACAGAAGGGTGATATTATTGTAGCGACTAAGAATTTTGGCTGCGGTTCTTCCCGTGAACATGCGCCGATCGCTATTAAGG
>CAKRCJ010000253.1 GCA_934307185.1 uncultured Roseburia sp. | reverse complement strand
TGGTTTCTTAGTACCGTTGCGAGCGACACGTAACGAAAGTGTGTCTTCGATGATTTTATTCATTTTGTACAATCATAACAGACTAAAATTGAGTTTCGCAACTGTCAGAAAACCCCAGTATTCGAAAGGAGAAAAAATGACACTTATCGAGGAATTAACAGAAAAAGCAAAACAGTCCCCAAAGCGTGTGGCACTTCCGGAATGTGAAGCAGAGAAAACCCTGCTTGCAGCAAGAGAAGTATTAGACAAAGGAATTGGAACTCCGGTATTAGTCAATGATCCGGCAGTGATTGAGGAAACTGCAAAGAAAGCAGGAGTTTCCCTTGAGGGAATGGAAATCGTTGATATTACAGACGAAGCAAAAAGACAGGAAGTAATTGAAAAGTATTTAGAAGAACCAAGAATGCTTTCCGAAAAAGCCTGTAACCGTAGAATGAAAAAACCAATGTACTATGCAATGATTTTGGAAGCGGCAGGTTATGTAGATTGTACCTTCTGTGGACATACCAATACAACAGGTGATGTATTAATGTGCGCAATGGACTGCATCGGAATGCAGGAGGGCGTAGATGTTCCTTCTATTTTAGCAATTGTAGAGACACCTGGCTTTGAAGGACCGGAAGGAAATAGAATTGTATTTGCAGACTGTGGCTTAAACCCGGAACCGGGTGCAGAAGAGCTTGCTTCTATCGCAATTGCATCTGCGGATAACACAAAAGCACTGATGGGCTGGGAACCAAGAACCGCATTCTTATCCTTCTCCACCTGTGGCTCCGGTACAGCGGCAAGCGTGGATAAAATTTTAGAGGCATTAAAAATTGCAAAAGAACGCCGCCCGGATTTAAAAATCGACGGAGAGTTCCAGCTTGACACTGCAATCGACCCTGCAGTTGCTGCAAAAAAATTAGACCGTCCATCAGACGTTGCAGGAAAAGCAAACGTTTTAATCTTCCCGGAATTAAATGCAGCCAACATCGCAGTAAAACTTGTACAGAGATTTGCACACGGTTCCGCTTACGGACATACCCTTTCCGGTTTCGCAAAACCGGTTGCTGACTCATCCAGAGGTGCAACCGTTGAGGAAATCGTGGGCGACATCGCAATGCTCGTACTTGCTGCCGGAAACTAATCAAAATATTATATAAGGAAGAAAGAGGATACAAAATGGCATACAAAATTTTCACCCTAAGCCCAGGTTCCACCTCCACAAAGCTTGCTGTTTTTGATGGGGAAGAACTTGTTTTCAAAGCAAATGTAACCCATGATCCAGATAAATTAAAAACATTTGCAAGAGTAAATGAACAGCTTCCATACAGAGTGGAAACTATTATGGACGAATTAAAAAAAGCAGGAATTGACATTAAGGATATGGACGCATTTGCTGCATATTCCGGTGGACTTGAGTCTACACCAGGTGGAATTTTTCCGGTAAACGATAAAATTATTGAGGACTGTACTTCTGGAAGATTAATGGAGCACCCTGCAATTTTAGGTGCACAGATTATCCGTAAATTTGCAGATGAGGTTTCTAAGCCTGCTTACCTTGTAAACCCACCAGATGTAGATGAGTTTGAAGATGTTGCAAGACTGACGGGAATCAAAGGAATTTACCGTGAGTCCCATGTGCATGTATTAAATCAGAAGGAAGTTGCCATGCGTGCAGCAAAAGAGCTTGGAAAGAAATATGAAGAGACAAACTTAATCGTCTGCCATGTTGGCGGTGGTCTTTCCATTACTGCACAGAGGCACGGCAAAATTGTTGACGGAAATGATGTTTTAAACGGTGATGGACCAATGGCACCAAACCGCTCCGGTTATGTACCGCTTATGCCGGTTGTAAAAATGTGCTACTCCGGAAAATATACCTTGCAGGAAATGAAAGAAAAAATCTCCAAAACAGGAGGTCTTATTTCCCTTCTTGGTACAGATGATATGCGCATCATTGATAAAAAAATAGAAGATGGCGACAAATGGGCATCTTTGGTATTTGATAACTTTGCATATCAGCTTGGAAAATATATCGGCTCTTATGCCTGCGTTTTGAACGGACAGGTAGACGCAATCGTCATGACCGGTGGATGCTCCAAAGATGAACTGTTCATTGAAAAAGTAAAAGAGCATACCGGCTGGATTGCACCAATGATTGTTTACGGCGGAGACTTCGAGATGGAAGCTTTAGCGTCAGGAGCAATCCGTGCATTAAATGGTGAGGAAGAGTTAAAAGAATATACAGGAGTTCCGGTATGGAGCGGATTTGATTTTGAACCTGAGACTGTATAAGTTTTTTTTTGATAATTGAAAAAATAAGACCGTCTTTGCTGTCTGATTTTTAGGCAGCGGGGATGGTCTTTTCTTTACATCTGTTCAGTTATCTGTTATAATAACATTAAGTAACTTGTTAACAAGTTAACAAGATGAAAAATAAAGGAGTGTCGTGATTATGGCAGAAGAAGTAAAAAAGCAGAAAAGACCTGTTGATCCGAATTCTGCAAAGTACAAATTAGGTCAGATTGCAGCGAAAGCATATTCTGACGCAATAGAAGCAAAGGAAAGAGGCGAGCTGGTAGGCTGGTGTTCGAGTAACTTCCCGGTTGAAATTCCAGAGACATTAGGACTTTATGTTGTTTATCCGGAGAACCAGGCAGCAGCAATTGCCGCAAGAGGATATGGCGAGTCCATGTGTGAAATCAGTGAAGCGGACGGCTATTCCAATGATATCTGTGCTTATGCGCGTATCAGCCTTGCCTATGCAAAGGTAAAACAGTGTGACGGACAGGATATGCCACAGCCTGATTTTTTACTGTGCTGTAATAATATCTGTAACTGTATGATTAAATGGTATGAGAATTTGTCGAAAGAATTACATATCCCGATGATTATGATTGATATTCCATTTAACCCTGACTATGAAGTGTCAGATGCGGAGACTGCTTATATCAAAGCACAGTTTTTAGCAGCCATTAAGCAGTTAGAGGATATTACCGGCAAAAAGTGGAGTGATGAAAAATACAAAGAGGTAATGGAGTATTCCGGACGTACTTCAAGAGCCTGGTTAAAGGCAACCGCATGTGCGCATTATGAGCCATCTCCATTTAATGGATTTGACCTTTTAAACCATATGGCAGTTATGGTAACAGCCCGCGGTAAAAAAGAGGCAGCAGAGGCAATGGAGACATTGTTAAAAGAGTATGAGGACAATCATGCAAATGGAACCTCTACTTTCCGTGCGGAAGAAAAATACCGTATCATGTTTGAAGGAATTGCATGCTGGCCATGGCTTCGTGTGACCTCTACCGGATTAAAAAGCCGTGGGATTAACATGGTAACGACAATCTATGCAGATGCGTTCGGATTTATTTACAAAGATTTTGATGATATGTGCCGTGCTTATGCGAAAGTTCCAAATGCGATTAACCTAGAATATGCAAGGGATAAACGTGTAAAACTCTGTAAGGATAACCACGTAGAGGGACTTTTAGTACACACCAACCGTTCCTGCAAGCTCTGGAGTGGATTTATGTATGAGATGAGCCGCCAGATTGGTGAGGAATGTAACATTCCGGTAGTAAGCTTTGACGGTGACCAGGCAGATCCCCGTAACTTCTCAGAGGCACAGTATGATACCAGAGTACAGGGCTTAATGGAAATTATGGAAGCAAATAAGGGGGTACGCTAAAATGACTGCAAAAGAATTATTTGGTAAATTTCATGAGATTGCTGCCAATCCACAGGCTGCAAAAGAACGTTATATTTCAGAAGGCAAAAAAGTAGTATTGATGGCACCGGTATATAC
>CAKRCJ010000252.1 GCA_934307185.1 uncultured Roseburia sp. | reverse complement strand
ATATAAATCTGTCACGTCAAGTTTCTTCATACGGTCCATGTGATACTTCTCATAAATCTGCATCAAACCTTTGCAATTACCGTTTGATGCATTAGCCTGTCCACTGCTTTCATGCTCAATGATTGCCATTACCATTTCCGGGCAAATGTGATACCGATTTGAAATCGTATTAATATAAGGAAGAAACTCATTTGAAATCCAGGTATCTCTCGGCTCCGCTGCTATCATATGTGATGTAGGTAATATCACCGTCAATGTAAGAACCATCGTTACGGAAATTATCATTTTCAACAATTTCTTCTTCATCCTGCCATCCTCCATCAATTTTTGTACCGATAAGAAATACAATCCATCCGATTAATATTGGAATTGAAAGTATTGGATGTTCGGTCACATCTGCACACATTGAAATCAATGCTAGTAATGCTCCGGCGCTTTCTATTGCTCTTGCTAATTTTTTCATAGGCAATCACTTTCCTATTCCATATCTGATTGCCATTTCTTTCACAATAGCGGCATATCCTTCAATCAGCTTCTTATCCTCTGCAATAATATCCACATAGGATAATTTGTCTCTGGCAGATTTACAGATACCCTCGTCTGCCATTCTCCTGCGCTTGTTCGTAAGCCTTTGTTTCAGGTTTACACTCATCCGCTTTGACAACAGTTCGTAGCTTTCGGCTCTTACTTGGCTGTATGCCTGTCCGCCACCAAGTTCCATGCTGATTTTTCTTAAAATATTTCCAGTATCATCACGCCATGATGTTGTATCAAGTGCAACAACTTCCCGGATGCTCTCAACTCTTTGTTCCACATGGTTCAGTTGTTCTGCCTGCCTTTTCTGTTCTAACTGCTGTTCTGCTACAGAATTAAAAATCTTCTGGAACATCTGTAATTCTGGCGACAACTTAGACATATCGAACTGTCCCTGCGGATTGTAATAATTCTCTTCCAAAACATCGAACTGCTCCCATGCCTTATCCGTTCCGAGCATCTTGCAGTGGCGGCTTGCTCCGCGGCGCGTCCAGAGATAAAGTTGCGGAGCATTCTTTCCAACTAGGTCGAATTTTTCTACCATGTTCTTAAAAGCCCTCAATTCCTCTCCCTTAAGCAGGTAGAAATGTTCACCCTCCTCAAAACGCCCTGTGTTGTTTCCATAGTTCTGTTTAATTTGCACCTCTGTCGCCTCATAGATGTCTGCCAGTTGCGCTGTAGTAATAACTCTTTGCCCATTCCATTCAATAACAGGCAACTCCTTTGTTCCAACCTTTACTAATTCGCTCATGCTTCTCCTTTCCGTTGTTTTCCTAATTTTTAACTTTTACACGTCCTGTTCTAATAAGTCTGTAACTGAAACATCTAATACCGCTGCAATTTTTTCCAGTGTTTTAAGGTTAGGCTTGCTTTTATCCCAACGGCTAATTGTTCCATTGCCAATCTCAGCCTTGTTTTCCAGTGCGGCAATACTTAACCCTTTTTCTTTTGCCAGTTCCTTAACTTTTTCAAGCATTTTTAGACCTCCATTCCATTAAATTTAGACTTTTCTCCTTGACATTACTTAGAGAATACTCTAAAATATACTTGTCCAGAGTTAATATTTAGAGGTACCTCTTTTTTATTTAGAATTAAGTCTAAATAAAGTATATTGAGTTATCTCTAATTTGTCAAGCATTTTTTAGACCTTTTTCTAAATTTATTTTTGGAGGTAATTATGGATAGCGTTGAGTTGGTAAAGAAATTGTGCAAAGAAAAGAAAATACCTATCTCGAAATTGGAAACCTCATGCGGGTTCGGGAATGGATATATAAGAAAATTAAAAGAGGGAAAATTTCCGTCAGATAGATTAGTAAAAATTGCAGAGTTTCTAAATGTGACAACAGACTATTTGTTGGGAAATACTATTTTTTCGATATGTCCTGTATGCGGATTTGGAGACGATCCTCTTTCAACACAATCAAGAAAAGAACATGAGTTATTCCATCAGCGATTTTTAAAGATAAAAGAAAAATACCCTTTCTTTAAACCGTATTCTATTGCTGATAAAGAGCGTACTGATAGTATCTTTGAATTTAGAAGTTATCGGAATAGTTTAGAGCAGAAAATGACTGCATTTGAAAAATATTTGCAATCTTCTTTTTCCATAGAAATTAATCGCAACGATTTCATTATAGATAATTTAGACTATAAAGAGTTTTGCAAAACAGAAGTAAGTTCCTTACATGAAGATGATTGTATTTCAAAAGAATTTATGGATGCGCTTATTGATAAATATGGTGTAGACCGTGATTTCTTATCCGGTAATGAATATTTGCTTGCAAGAGCAAGTAACAATTCCAGACTCATGCGTCTACTTGCATATGCTGAAAAATTAAATCCAGAAATGCTAAATATGTTGGAAATACAAGCAAAAGCATTATCAGAACAATCCAATAAAGACCAAGGGTAGCCATAAGCTACCCTTTTATTTTTTCACTTATGAATATATAAAACCATCTTAATTTATAATTTTCTTGTATTCCATCAAAAATCTTTTTTATTTCTTCGCGATATTCTTCATTAGTCATTGCTTTATATTCTTTTTCTTCTTCCATATTTAATCCATTCTCCTATGTATCTTGCGTCAGTTTATAAGTTTCTCCGAAAATGTCCATGCTTAAATTATAGAACATACGTTTGTACTTTTCAATGCTAATTTCTAGAAATATAGAATTGACTTCTGTAGTTTTATTATATATGGAAAAATTAGGTTGTAAATACGATTATAGCTTATTTCCACATACGTGGAAATTTATTTGTAAGAAGATTCGAAAAGATTTGAAATAGATGTGTCAAGGGCTTTCGCTATTAATTCCATTTGATATATATTGGGATATCGAATGCCATTTTCGTAATTGCCCAGTGCGCTCTTACTTATTCCAGTTCGCTTAGCCAATTCCGATAGAGTAATTTTTTTCTTCGTTCGTTCCTGCCAAATCAATAATTTCATGCGCATTATTATATTATGCAAAAATGATAAAATATACTGGTAAATACTGGAAGGTACGTGTTATAATATTTTTACTACAGTTATAGAAAATATAGTATATGGGGGATTTTACAAATGACGGAAATAAAAGACATGGCTAATTCAGCAGCTACCGACGATAACTTTTTAGGATGTTACGAACTCAACAAAATGTTAACACTTTATAAAGCATACTTAGAACGTCAAGACCTGCGATACGCTGTATTAAAGCTACTAGACTTGCATGAAAGTGATATTTTTCAAAATGATATTCCAAGATTAACCGGCAGATAAACTCTGCCGGCTTTTTGCTTTTTATAAAGATTCCAGACCTGCTTTCCATGTATTCTTTCCGACAATTCCATCTGCTGCCAATCCATTATTCTTCTGCCATGCAATAGTTTTTGTTTCTGTTCCGCTTCCAAAATCTCCGTCTGGAGTTGCCCCAATAATAATCTGCCAAACCTTTACTGCATTCCCTTTGCTGCCTTTTCTAATTGTTGTCATATTGTATTCCTCACTTTCCGTTTTTATTATATTAGTTACTGCTTTATTAAACAATGACTGCTCTGCCAATCTTCGTTTTTTCAGTCCTGCTAAAACTTTTCCACTTGCTTTACAATACTGTGCCATAGCTACAGCAATCTGTGATGCATTCCTTCCGGCGCAAAGCTTTTTAAGATTGCCAGCTCCACAATTAAATGCAAATGAAACCAGCGCATCAAACTGATTCTGGTTCCAATGATATATGTTATCGAACTTGAATACATTTTTCTCAGCTGTTGCACAGTCC
>CAKRCJ010000251.1 GCA_934307185.1 uncultured Roseburia sp. | reverse complement strand
ACGCCCTTTGGTCCATGAAATTTATGTGCACTGGCACTTAATAAGTCTACCGGATAATAATTTAAAGAAAGCGGAATTTGTGCATACGCCTGCACCGCATCCGTGTGAAAAATAATCTGTTTTTCCTTTGCTATTTTTCCAATTTTATAGATTGGCTCAATTGTCCCGATTTCGTTATTAGCAAACATAACAGAAATAAGTGTCGTATCCGGACGGATTGCTTCTGTCAGTTCTTCCACCGAAACCAGACCATTCTCATCTACATCAAGATAAGTCACATCATACCCCAGTTTTTGTAAGTATTCACAGGAATTTAAAATAGCATGATGTTCTATCTTTGTAGTTATAATATGTTTTCCTTTTTTCTTGTAAGCTGCTGCAATATTTTTTACCGCCCAGTTATCCGACTCGGAACCACCAGATGTAAAATATATTTCTGACGGTTTTACATGCAGCGTCTCTGCGATGACCGTTCTGGATTTTTCGATTTCTCTTCTGGCATCTTCCCCGATGCCGTAGGCTGTGGATGCATTTCCGTAACTTTCCTGCAAATAAGGTTCCATTGCCTGTTTTACCTCATCAGACATCTGTGTGGTCGCTGCATTATCCAGATAAATCTGTTTACTCATTTTTCCCTCACTTCTCTCATATATTAAATTAATAAATCGGATGTAACGGAGGCTTTCTATTGAATAAAAGCTCTACCTTAAGTGCTCTTTTTACCGGTACAATCCTTTTAACAGCCGCTGGTGTTCTCTCGCGTGTAATCGGCTTCTTCTATAGAATATTCTTATCACGTATAATTGGTGCAGAAGGTCTTGGAATTTACCAGTTAGTTTTTCCGGTCATGGCAATTTGTTTTTCGCTCACCTCTGCCGGCATACAGACTTCCATCTCACGTTTTGTATCCAAAGAGTTTGGCGAGGGGCATCCCGAAACAGCAAGGTTGTATCTGTCGATTGGTCTTTTCCTCTCCGTGTCTCTCTCTGCTGTTACAGGACTTCTGTTATGGAATTATGCCGGTGTCATCGCAGCTTCCTTTCTTGGGGAGCCGCGCTGTGCGCCGCTTTTGAAAATTCTATCCTTCTGCTATATTCCATGCAGCATCCACTCCTGCATTAACGGCTACTATTATGGACTGAAAAAAGCGCTGGTTCCTTCCCTTTCCCAGTTAGCAGAACAGTTGGTACGTGTTGGAAGTGTTTACTTAATCTATTGCATCGCACAGAGCAGAGGAATGGAAATCTCTGTCTCTATGGCTGTCTGGGGACTTGTTTTAGGAGAGCTCGCCGGTATGCTTGTCTCCTTAAGCGTCATCGGTTTTTCTTCCTGTAAGGGCAATATACAAAAGTGTACCGCCTCTTTAATCTGCATGGCAGCTCCTTTGACCGTCAACCGGCTCATTCTTAATTTTTTTGCCAGCGTGGAAAATCTGCTCATTCCAGGCCGCTTAAAAATATTTGGTTACAGTACCTCGGAGGCTTTAAGTATCTACGGAATTTTAACAGGCATGGCACTGGCAATTATTATGTTTCCGACGGTGCTTACCAATTCGGTATCTGTACTGCTTCTCCCTACGATTTCCGAGGCACAGGCAAAAAATAATAACAGTCTTATTAAAAAGGCCATTTTAAAAACCTGCGAATGCTGCCTTTTTCTCGGCTCTGTCTGTACCGTCGTCCTGCTGCTGACCGGAAACTTTATCGGAAACTATATTTTTGCGAATGCGCTTGCCGGAACTTTTATTGTCACTTTAAGCTGGATTTGTCCTTTTTTCTATCTGAGCAGTACATTAAACAGTATTTTTCACGGTCTTGGAAAGCCGGTAATTACACTTTTTTTAAATCTTACTGCCTGTATCATCCGTATTCTTTTTATATGGTTCCGTATTCCCCTTATCGGCATTAAAGGATATTTAAGCGGTTTATTAATCAGCCAGATTTTTTCCTGCATTGCTGCGCTGTTTTTACTTTACCGGATAATGAAAAAAAGCCCTCACACAAGCTGATATTACCCGCCGTGTGGGAGCTTTATAGTTTTTATAAATATCCAGGAAAACTGTTTTGGATACAAAATCCGGTTTATTTACTTTTAATTTTCACAATTCACGATTTTTCCATGTTTTATAATCTGTTTAATATTAAACTCTTTATCCATGATTACACAGTCTGCATATTTTCCACTCTCAATACTTCCGTACTTTTCCCAGAGACCTGCTGCTTTTGCCGGATTCTCTGTCGCACAACGTACTGCAGCTTCCAATGGAATTTCTGCCTCCTGCACTGCAAATTTCATGCATTTAAAGAGATTAGTTGCAGAGCCTGCAATTGCCCCATCTATAGTCAAGGTAGCCTTATTTCCGTGCACCTCTACCTCCTGTCCGCCAAGCGAATAAATTCCGTCCGGCATTCCGGTTGCCATCATGCTGTCACTGATTAAAATAATTCTGTCTTTTCCGAACATTTTAAAGCTTGTACGTATAGTCGACGGATGCAGATGTACTCCATCACAAATCATCTCTACCATAACCTCATCATTATCACAGGCCGCCCCAATCACTCCCGGTGCTCTGTGTACAAACGGAGGCATTGCATTATAAAGATGTGTCACCTGTCTTGCTCCGTGTAAAAATGCCGCTTTTGCCGTGTCATAATCTGCGGTCGTATGCGCAACGGAAACACGTACTTCCCCTTTTACATCGTCAATAAATTCCATCGCACCTTCTTCTTCCGGTGCAACAACACAAATATGATATAAACCGCCTGCTGCGTCCTGTAGTCTACGGAACATGGCTGCGTCCGGTTTATGCACATACAATGGATTTTGGGCACCTTTTTTCTCCATGGAAATAAATGGTCCCTCCATGTAAATTCCAACCAACTCCGCCTCTTTTGTCAAAAGATTTTCATCTGCCTTCTGCTGTTCATAAAATGTTTTTGCTGCTTTACCAATACCTGTTAATTCCTCTTCTGACAAAGTCATTGTTGCCGGGTGAATGGAAGTAATACCATTTTTCAGCTCATACTCAGCCATTTTTCGCATTGCATCCACTGTTCCGTCGCAGAAATCCACGCCTGCACAACCATGAAAATGAATATCAATTAATCCCGGTATCACATAACATCCTGCCGCATCAACTTCCTTTTCATCTGTCGATTTTTCTGCAAAAACTTTATCTGCCGTCGCAATCTCTTTTTCTACAAATTTTCCATCTTCGAACACCAGTCCATTTTTAATTTTCATTGTAATCCCCCTTTTCTTTGCACTAGAATATCACCTTTTTTTCACATTAATATCATTTTAAAATCCATTCAAAGGAAAGTCAAGTTCCACACAAAACACAACAAAATTACACTAAAAATTGCAGGAAAAGAAAAACCCCGGAAATAAAGACTTCCGGGGTTTTGTGTTATTCATCGTCATTTAAAAATGTACGTCCGCATTAAACACGGGATAAGTATTCACCTTGAAATCAGCGGCTTCCAAACACTTTTTGTTACCAGTACGTTACCAGTATATCATTGTTAATTTTTACTTAAAACCATAAAATGACGTTCTGCAAACTACGTTTTTATGCTTTTACAATCGCAGCATCAAATCCCGCCGCTTTTAATTTTTCCTGTAATGCAATCGCATTCGCTTTGTTTCTATACGCGCCAACCTGTACACGATAGATAGCATCTTTATCTCCCACACTTGTCTCTGAACCGGAAATAGCCGCATCATCATCTGATGTGTTATTTGATGGTTCAATATACTGCTGTCCTGTAATTCCATAAACGATGGCAGTTGCCATGCTCTTA
>CAKRCJ010000250.1 GCA_934307185.1 uncultured Roseburia sp. | reverse complement strand
GCACACGAGCGCGGAAAAGGGATTATCATCGCGGTCAACAAGTGGGATGCGATCGAGAAGGATGACAAGACGATCTACCGTCACACGGAGAAGATCCGTCAGATTTTAAGCTTCATGCCATATGCAGAGATTATTTTTATCTCCGCAAAATCCGGACAGAGATTAAACAAAATTTTTGAAACGATTGATGTCGTCATTGAGAATAACAGCATGCGTGTTGCAACCGGTGTATTGAATGAGATTGTGACAGAAGCCGTTGCAATGCAGCAGCCGCCTTCTGATAAAGGAAAGAGACTTCGTATTTATTATACGACACAGGTTTCTGTAAAACCACCTACATTTGTCATTTTTGTAAATGATAAACAGTTAATGCATTTTTCTTATACAAGATATTTAGAGAACCGTATCCGTGATACCTTCGGCTTCCGCGGAACAGCATTAAGATTTATTATCAGAGAGAGAAAGGAAAATGAAAAATGATAATCGCAAGACTTATTTCCGTATGTATCGGTTATGTCTGCGGATTATTTGAAACAGGATACTTTTACGGAAAAAAGAAAGGTGTGGACATCCGCACAAAGGGAAGCGGAAATTCCGGTGCGACAAATACTTTAAGAACCTTTGGCTGGAAGGCAGGACTTTTCACCTGCCTTGGAGATATTTTAAAAACCGTTGTGGCAGTGCTTCTCGTTGGATTTATTTTTGGAAACCGCTATTCCGAAAATATCATTCTTTTGAAGCTTTATGCCGGCTTTGGTGCAGTGCTAGGCCATAACTTCCCGTTTTACTTAAAGTTTAAAGGTGGAAAAGGGGTTGCCTGTACCGGAGGAATGGTGCTTGCGGTTTTCCCGATTGTAGCACCTGTCAGTATGGGCTTATTTGTCCTTTTAAGTGCAACAACAAAGTATGTGTCCCTCGGTTCTATCGTCGGACTTATCAGCGTATTTATCCAGGTTGTGATTTTCGGACAGAAGGGAATTATTGCAGTTCCAATGGCAATCCGTCCGGAATTTTACATAGTGACAGCATGCTTTAGTATTCTTGGTGTATGGCAGCACCGTGCGAACATTAAGCGTCTGTTAAATGGTACGGAGAATAAGCTCGGAGCAAAAAAGAAAGAGCAGAATTAATTAAAATAAGTAAAAAGAATAATTTGGAGATGAAGAAAATGGCAGATGTTGCAGTCATCGGAGCAGGAAGCTGGGGAATTGCACTGGCAAAAGTACTGCATACCAATGGAAATCATGTCACAGTCTGGTCTATTGTGGAAGACGAGATTGCGATGCTAAAAGAAAAGCATGAGCATTTACAGAAGCTTCCGGGCGTAAAGCTGCCGGAGGATATGGAATTTACGACAAATCTGAAAGAAGCAGTCAGTGGAAAAGAATATTTAATTCTTGCGGTACCGTCCGTATTTACAAGAAGCACAGCAAAAAGCATGGCGCCTTTTGTGACGGAGGGACAGGTCATTGTCTGTGTGGCAAAAGGAATTGAAGAAGAGACATTAATGCCTCTTACCGATATTGTAGAACAGGAAATCCCACAGGCAGAGGCTGCCGTTATGTGTGGACCAAGCCATGCGGAGGAGGTTGGCATCGGATTGCCGACTACCGTTGTCGCAGGCTCGAAAAAACGTGTAGTGGCAGAGGGGATACAGGATATTTTCATGAACAGTGTGTTCCGCGTTTACACAAGCCCGGATGTACTTGGCATGGAACTTGGCGGTTCCTTAAAGAACGTCATTGCCCTTGCAGCCGGTATGGCGGACGGACTTGGTTACGGGGATAATACAAAGGCAGCATTAATTACCCGTGGAATGTTTGAAATGGGAAAACTTGCAACTACAATGGGGGCAAAGCCGGAAACATTAAATGGTTTAACCGGAATTGGCGACCTTATCGTTACATGTGAGAGTAAACACAGCCGTAACCGGAAAGCAGGAATGTTAATCGGCCAGGGTTATACGATGCAGCAGGCAATGGACGAGGTAAAAATGGTCGTAGAAGGCGTTTATTCTGCGAAAGCAGCCATTGCACTGGCAGAAAAATACGGTGTTGACATGCCGATTATTGAGGAAGTAAATAAAGTATTATTTGAGGATAAGCCGGCAAAAGAGGCCGTAAACGATTTAATGCTCCGCGACAAAAAGATGGAGCACGGCAATCTTGGCTGGGAAGATTAAGGAAGAGATTTTAGAAAAAAATTAAGAAACAGACCAGACAGATTGTGCTAGAATGGAGAATATAAAATGAAAATAAATATTAAGAAGCTTGATGAGAATGCAGTTCTTCCGTCAAGAGGCAGCAGCCAGGCAGCAGGATATGATTTGTATGCAAAAAGTACAGAAAATACAGTAATCCCGCCACATCAGACAATAATGGTCGGCACAGGGCTTGCAATGGAGATACCGGAAGGATATTTTGGTGCGATTTTTGCGAGAAGCGGTCTTGCCGCAAAGCAGGGGTTACGCCCGGCAAACTGTGTCGGAGTTGTTGATTCCGATTACCGGGGAGAGTTTAAGATTGCCTTACATAATGATACGGATGAGGAGCGTGTGATTGCAGCAAAAGAACGTATCGCACAGATGGTAGTAATGCCATATCTTTCCGTTGAATTTGAGGAAGTGGAGCAGTTAAATGAGACAGAACGCGGCGAAGGCGGTTTTGGCTCTACCGGAAGAATTTGATAAGGAGGTATTTTTATTATGGAGAGCAGAATGGTGAAGTTTTATTCAAAAGAAAGCAATATGGTTGCAATACACGCGATACCGGGGCATTTCGCGACGAGCCATTCCCATATCAATTATTACATTGATATCACAAGTTTAAAGACAAGAATTCAGGAGGCAAAGGAAGCTGCAAGAGTCCTTTACCAGAAGATTGGAAGACTGTCTTATGTCGATACGATTGTATGTATGGATGGAACAGAAGTCATCGGCGCTTTTCTTGCAGAAGAATTTGAAAAAGGAGATTTTGCATCGACAAACCGCCATGAGACGATTTATGTGGTATCACCGGAGATAAACATCAGCAACCAGCTTTTATTCCGTGATAATATCAAGCCAAGTATTACCGGAAAACATGTTGTGCTGCTGTCGGCATCCACAACAACCGGAAAGACAATCCGCAGGAGTCTTGAGGGTATCCGTTATTACGGTGGAATTATTGAGGCGGTTGCATCGGTGTTTAGTACAGTGACAGAAACCGACGGCATGCCGGTTCATTCGGTATTCCATGCAGATGACCTTCCGGGATACGCAGCATATTCTGCGGAAGAATGCCCATATTGCAAAAAGGGCATAAAGCTTGATGCTGTGGTTAACGGCTTTGGTTATTCCAAGTTATAATTGTGGAAAAAGAAAAGGTTTGCAGAAACCGTAAAATATGCAGGCGGCTTCGTCAAAATGACGGAAAAAGCAAAAATATCAGTGCAAACTGACGAAGATACAGAAAAACAGCCCAAACGACTGTGACTTCCTACAAGAAAAGGGACAATTCTTTGTGTAGGTAACATATGGTGTTTTGGGCTGTTTTTTTGTATAGTAAATATATCAAGAAACGAACAATTATTAGGAGGTATTTACACCAATGGCAAGTTTATCATTAACAAATGTATGTAAAGTTTATCCGAACGGTTTTGAAGCTGTTAAGGATTTTAATCTTGAAGTAGAAGACCAGGAGTTCATCATTTTCGTAGGACCATCTGGATGTGGTAAATCTACTACACTTCGTATGATTGCAGGTCTTGAAGAGATTTCTTCCGGTGAATTAAAAATCGATGGAAGAGTTGTAAACGACGTAGAGCCAAAAGACA
>CAKRCJ010000249.1 GCA_934307185.1 uncultured Roseburia sp. | reverse complement strand
GGCAGATACCTTCCGTGCAGCCGCAGGCACCCAGTTACAGGAATGGGCAAACCGTGCGGGCGTAGAGATGATTGGTGGACAGGAAGGGGCAGACCCGGGTGCAATCGTTTATGATGCTGTTGCAGCGGCAAAAGCAAGAAACGCAGATGTCCTTTTATGCGATACCGCAGGAAGACTTCATAATAAGAAAAATCTCATGGAAGAATTAAGAAAAATAAACCGTATTTTAGAAAAAGAATACCCGGATGCATTCCGCGAAACACTTGTAGTTTTAGATGCTACGACCGGACAGAATGCACTTGCACAGGCAAGAGAGTTCGCAGATGTTGCGGATATTACGGGAATTATTCTCACAAAAATGGATGGAACGGCAAAGGGAGGAATTGCAGTGGCAATTCATTCAGAACTTGGTATCCCTGTAAAATATATTGGTGTTGGTGAAACAATCGAGGATTTACAGAAATTTGATTCGAACCAGTTTGTGAATGCACTATTTGACGTTAAGGAGGAATAAGATGCTTACATTAGACAAATTTGAAGAAGCAGCAGAAAAAGTAAAAGAGGTAACCACCGAGACAAAGCTTGTTTACAGTGATTATTTCAGCCGGCAGACCGGCAACAAGGTTTATTTAAAGCCGGAAAATATGCAGTTTACAGGTGCATATAAAGTGCGTGGGGCTTATTATAAAATAAGCACATTGACAGAGGAAGAAAGAGCAAAGGGACTCATCACAGCATCTGCAGGAAACCATGCGCAGGGTGTTGCATACGCAGCAAAATGCTATGGCTGTAAGGCAGTCATTGTTATGCCGACCACAACGCCACTCATTAAAGTCAACAGAACCAAAAGCTATGGCGCAGAGGTAGTGCTTTACGGTGATGTTTATGATGAGGCATGCCAGAAAGCGTATGAGCTTGCAGAAAAAGAAGGATATACCTTTATCCATCCGTTTGATGACCTTGCAGTAGCAACCGGACAGGGAACGATTGCGATGGAGATTTTCAAAGAGCTTCCTTTGGTAGAATACATTTTAGTACCAATTGGAGGAGGCGGACTTGCAACCGGAGTTTCCACTTTGGCAAAATTATTAAATCCGAAAATTAAAGTAATCGGCGTGGAGCCGGCAGGGGCAAACTGTATGCAGGCTTCTTTTGCGGCAGGAAAAGTAACAACACTTCCGACGGTAAGCACAATTGCAGACGGAACCGCAGTAAAAACACCGGGAAGTAAGATTTTCCCTTATATCCAGCAAAATCTGGACGATATTATCACGGTTGAGGATGACGAGTTAGTTGCAGCATTCCTTGATATGGTGGAAAATCACAAAATGGTTGTTGAAAATTCAGGACTTTTAACGGTTGCTGCATTAAAGCATCTGGATGTGAACGACAAACGAATTGTATCCATTTTAAGCGGTGGTAATATGGACGTCATTACAATGTCATCCGTTGTTCAGCAGGGACTTATTTTAAGAGACAGAATTTTTACTGTATCTGTTTTACTTCCGGATAAGCCGGGAGAACTTTGTAAAGTATCCGGTATTATTGCAGAACAGCAGGGAAATGTTATCAAGCTGGAGCATAACCAGTTTGTTACAACAAACCGCAGCGCAGCAGTGGAGCTTCGCATTACACTTGAGTGTTTTGGAACAGACCACAAAAAGCAGATTATGAAAGCACTTGAAAAAGCAGGCTATAAACCGAAAGTAGTTCGTACCAGCTTATAATATTTATTTAAGAATACAGAAACATTTTTTGACATGAAAGGGGCAATAATAATGAAAAAAATAGAAGAATATGTAAGAACAATACCAGATTTTCCGGAACCAGGAATTATGTTCCGTGATGTGACAAGCGTGTTACAGGACCCGGATGGATTAAAATTAGCAATTGATTCCATGATTAAGCTGTTAGATGGAGTTGATTTTGATATTATTGCAGGAACAGAGTCCAGAGGATTTATCTTTGGTATGCCGATTGCATATGCATTAGGAAAGGCATTCGTTCCTGTCCGTAAAAAAGGAAAACTTCCTTGCGAGACAGTATCCGCAGAATATGATCTGGAATACGGAAAAGCAAGCATTGAAATTCATAAAGATGCTATTAAACCAGGACAGAAGGTTGTTCTTGTAGATGATTTAATTGCAACTGGCGGAACAATTGAAGCAAGCTGCAAGCTTGTAGAGCAGCTTGGCGGAGAAGTTGCTAAAATTATATTCTTAATGGAACTTGCAGGATTAAAAGGACGGGAAAAACTTGCAGGATATGATGTTGCTTCCGTCATTACTTATGAAGGAAAATAAAGGTTAAAAAAATCCTGCTTATGGAACGATAAGCAGGATTTTTACATTATAATTAGACAATTGCAAAACTCAATTTTAGCTATCTATGATTGTACAAAATGAATAAAATCATCGAAGACACACTTTTACCGGTGATTTCCACACACTTGGAATAAGTGCTATTCTTGCGCTGGCTGGATTATTCATTATTACCATTTTATATATCAGAAAAGTAAAGGGAGCAATCCTTATCGGTATTGCAGTGACCTGGATTTTAGGAATGCTTGCGCAGACAGCAAGACTCTATGTTCCGGATGCAGAAGCAGGTTTCTATTCCTTATATCCGGTCTGGGGACTGACTGATTTTACTTCACTTGGAAAGACATTCGGACAGTGTTTTAAAGCAGATTTTTCAACGGTAAGAGTTTTTGATTTTATTGTTATTATTTTATCCTTCTTATTTGTTGATATGTTTGATACATTGGGAACTTTAATCGGTGTTGCAAATAAAGCGCAGATGTTAGATGAAAATGACAAGCTTCCAAAAATTAAACAGGCACTTCTCGCGGATGCAATTGCAACTTCAGCAGGCGCGGTACTTGGTACTTCCACAACAACAACTTTTGTTGAGAGTTCTTCCGGTGTGGCAGAAGGAGCAAGAACAGGACTTGCCTCAGTAGTAACGGGCTTCTTATTCTTGCTTGCTATTTTCTTCTCACCGATTTTCTGTGCAATTCCTGGATTTGCAACAGCACCGGCTTTAATCTTTGTAGGATTTTTAATGGTAACAACTGTGCTTTCCATTGATTTTACCGATATGACAGAGGCTGTTCCGGCATATTTATGTATGCTTGCAATGCCGTTAATGTACAGTATTTCTGAAGGTATCGCAATTGGTGTTATCTCTTATATTGTAATCAATGTGACTTGTGGAAAAGCTAAGAAAATTACACCGCTTATGTATGTACTGGCAGTATTGTTTGTATGTAAGTATATCTTCTTATAAAAGAGTGTGAGCATTGCATGTGCGATTGTGCAGGCAGCGATTGTATTTTAAAAGATAAAGGCAGAGAACCGGATACCCGATGAAAAGTTGGGCGCTCGGTTCTTTGTTTATTTTACTGATTAGGTATTGTTTATATAGATCAGGTATGCTACAGTAGTAGCAATAAGGAATCTGGTAATTATAAATCTAAATTGCAAAGATTATCAGAGTAGTCGCAGATATAAACATGTCAAAACAGACCACATCGGTCGAATTTTCCAATGATTTCAATTTAATAAGAACGAATTGCTTGTTATTAGGAAGTAGTTTTTTAGAAAAATTAGTTTTACGAAGGAGAAATGCCTATGATTTATAGAAAAGTGAATACAAACTTTTCAGAGACACTGGATGAGATAGGATTACAGAAAGCAAGAAGGGATGATTGTGCAAAGTGTATTCTGGCAGATTCACAAGTTCTTGCGAGGATTGTAAAAAATGTAGTGACGGAATTTGAACAAATGTCCGTGGAAGAAATTGTTCCTTGTATTGGGGAGCCGACAGTTACATTGAGCGTGCCGGAACTTCTCAGTGTGAAA
>CAKRCJ010000248.1 GCA_934307185.1 uncultured Roseburia sp. | reverse complement strand
AATGAGGCATTGCAAACGTTAATGCAATTGTAAAAAGTGATGAAATTTTTTCTGTAAATAGACAAATATGCCAAATGTGCAAAAAAATATTGTTACTTTTGCTGATGAATTTGTTGAACTATATTTTAACACATATGCTATTATATTTCTTGTGCGTGTATGGGAAACGTACAGAAGCAAAAAATATTTTTATGTGGGAGAACAATCATGAGCAAAGAGCAGCTATTAGAACTCGAAGAAATGAAAAGAAGTTTATTGGTAGAGACATATCAGATGAGACAGGCAAATCCACATATGTCACCAGTTAGCCTGGAGATGGAAATGTATCGTGCGATGTTAGCAGAAATAAAGGATATTACCGCACGAATTCAAATGAGTGCCGAAGCATAAGGGATGTTATTTGATGGCAGCACAGTATTTGTTTTTGATTTATTAACACACAATGAAAAAGCAGATTTTCCGGAAATGGAGAAGCTGCTTTTATTTTGGAGTTTATCTTATACTTTTGGGTAGCCAACAGGCAGAAAAAGTGTTATTTTGGTGGAGAGAACATATTTGGGAGAAAAAATCCTCTGTTCCTGCAAGGGCGCAGACATTTTTCTTCAAACAAGGAGGAATTATGAATTTTACAGAGCGTAGAAAACAGATTTTTGAAAAAATGGACAAGCCATCGGCTATGATTTTATTTTCCGGGATAGAGAACCATGTGAGTGCAGACGAATATGCACCATTTGAGGCAAACAGAAACTTTTTTTATCTGACAGGATTAAGACGTGACCATATGATTCTTTTAATGAAGAAAACATTAAAGGATGAGCAGGTCATTTTATTTATTGAGGAGGCTGACCCGACACAGGAGCGGTGGTTCGGAAGAAAAGTGACCGTAGACGAGGCAAAGGAAATCTCAGGAATTGACAATGTGCAGTTTATTGAGTCCTTTGAGAGTGCCGTTGACCGTATGATGACAAGAGAGGACATCGACAGCCTTTATTTTGACTGCTACAGACACCAGCTGGAGGATTTGCCGGATTATAATCTGGTAAAAGCAGAAGAATTTGCAAAAAAATATCCGGGACATGCTGTTAAAAATATTTCACAGGTAATCGCAGAGATGCGTATGCAGAAGGATGCAGATGAGATTGCATTAGTGCGGGATGCGATTGCTATTACAGACAAGGCATTACAGAATGTGATGAAAAAATTAGAGCCTGGAATGGCAGAATATCAGGCACAGGCAGATTTTGAGTACACTATTCGTTATAACGGTGCAGAAGGAACTGCATTCCCTACAATTGCAGGAAGCGGTGCAAACGGAACGATGCTTCATTATGAGACAAATCTTGATATTTGTGAGGACGGCACGTTGCTGCTCATGGATTTAGGTGCAAAATACCGTGGTTACTGTGCAGACATTACAAGAACTTATCCGGTAAATGGAAAATATACAGACCGCCAGAGACAGGTTTATGACATTGTACTTGCTGCAAACCGCAAAGTGGCAGAGACAGCAAAACCTGGCATGACATTGCGCGAATTGAACGACATTGCAAAGAAGGTGCTTGCAGAGGGCTGTATAAAGATCGGTTTAATTGAAAAAGAGGACGAGATTGATACCTATTATATGCATGGTGTATCCCACCATCTCGGAATTGATGTGCATGATGTGACAGCAGCCTGCAACGAAACCTTAAAACCGGGTGCGATTATCACAGATGAACCGGGACTTTATATTGATGAATGGGAAATCGGAATTCGTATTGAGGATGACCTTTTAATTACAGAAGACGGCTGCGAGTGCTTATCTGAGGCAATTATCCGTGACCCTGATGAGATTGAAGCGTTTATGAAAGAACGTTAAGTTTACTAATCTTATAATATGAAAAAGTGAGGGAAAAATATGCTTGACCACACAAAGCCATAATTATATAATAGCAATGGAAATTTTTAAGGAGGTGACATTCATGGACAGTTGTGATAGTGCGGGGCGAAAGAACAAAACCGGTGGATTTTTGAATGCTTTGACACGAAGCCGATGCTCATGAGTGTCATTCTTTTGATGCAATAAAATATGCTTTCTGAAACCATCGGTTTTCTTACCTATACTATAACAGCAGAAATTAACACATACTGCTTTTAAGGAAAGAAAAGCGGTGGTTTTTTATGCCCTTTTTTGGGGAGAACAGGAGGCTTAAAGTGAGAAAAGAAGTATTAAAAGAACCAAGCTATGTAAAAGAATTACTGGAATTATTCCGGAGCAATCTGGCGAAAGATGAGCTGCTCGAAAAAATTTCAGATTACCATGAAAGCGATATTGCAGACGCAATGGAGCAGATGACCGTAGAAGAAAGGAAAAAGCTTTATCCACTGCTTGGACCGGAATATGTTGCGGAAATTCTTTCTTACATGGAGGATGCAGCAGAATATCTTGGCGAGATTAATATTGAAAATGCGGCGAAAGTTATTTCGGAAATGGATTCAGACGATGCGGTGGATGTTTTGGAAGAGCTGGATGCCGATACAAAAACAAAAATCGTTAATCTGCTTGATGATGACGCGGAAAAAGATGTCAAACTGATTTTGTCCTATGAAGAAGATGAGATTGGAAGCAAAATGACAACCAATTTTATCGTGATAAATAAGAATTTGAATATAAGACAGGCAACCCGCGAACTGATTGAACAGGCGGGCGAGAATGATAATATTTCAACTATTTATGTAGAGGATGAAAACGGGCAGTATTACGGTGCAATAGATTTAAAAGACCTTATTATTGCAAGAGAGTATCAAAATCTGGAAGATTTAATATCTACATCCTATCCGTATGTGAGAGCGCATGAAAAAATCAGCGAATGTATTGAGCGGTTAAAGGATTATGCAGAGGACTCCATTCCGGTTCTTTCCGAGCAGGGAAAAATCTTAGGTGTCATCACGGCTTACGATATTGTTGAAGCAGTTGATGAGGAAATGGGCGAGGATTACGCAAAGTTAGCTGGTCTTACTGCGGAGGAGGATTTGGAGGAGACAACGTTCCAAAGTATGAAAAAACGTCTGCCGTGGTTAATTATTTTACTGTTTCTTGGAATGGTGGTTTCCTCGGTTGTTGGAATTTTTGAGACGGTCGTTGCAGTTATTCCGATTGTTATGTGCTTTCAGTCATTAATTTTAGATATGGCGGGAAATGTCGGAACACAGTCGCTTGCGGTTACAATCCGTGTCCTTATGGATGAAAACTTAAGCCGGAAGGACAAGTTTGGACTGATTTTTAAAGAGATGCGCGTCGGTTTTGCAAATGGTCTGTTTCTTGGAATTATGGCATTTGTATTTATCGGACTGTATATATGCTTCATAAAAGGAAATACGCTTTCCTATTCGTTCTTGATTTCCGGCTGTGTGGGAGTATCGTTAATGCTTGCGATGGTGATTTCAAGCCTTGTCGGAACGATAATTCCTCTGTTTTTCCACAAAATCAAAGTCGACCCGGCGGTTGCCTCCGGTCCGTTAATTACGACGATCAACGATTTGGTGGCAGTTGTCACCTATTATGGCCTGGTTTGGCTTCTGATGATTGAAATATTAAAAATTTAACGTTTCTTATTATAAATCTTTAGCTTTTCTTTAGATTTATGTATGTGTAAATTAAGAAACCTCCGTTATACTCTGTAAAAGAAATTAAAAAACAGTTTACAGAGAATAGCGGAGGTTTTTCCATATGAAATATATCACATTTACAGTTCCAAGTTACAATTCAGAAAGTTATATGAGAAGATGCATTGAGTCCCTTCTGGCGGGCGGCGAGGATGTGGAAATTTTAATTATTGATGATGGCTCCACCGATAAAACAGGGGAAATTGCCGATGAATACGAAATGCTTTATCCAAACATTGT
>CAKRCJ010000247.1 GCA_934307185.1 uncultured Roseburia sp. | reverse complement strand
TGTCATAATAGCCATTAAACCAGCCGTTTTTCTCCTCGTCCTCTACCCACTCCTGTTTTCTGATATGCCATCTGAGCCATTCTGATTTGTGGCGAAGATTTTCTGTTAATTTTTCAATGGAAATTTCTACTTTTTCCCCGCTTGTATCATGCTCACAGGATTTTAAATATTCGTCTAAAAGCTGTAATTTTCTTTCCACACATTCATATAACGCATTGTCATCCTCCAGCAGGATAACAATTTCTGCAAGAAGTGATACGGTCTCTTTTCCTGTTTTTTTCTGATATTCTTCCAGCAAATCTGCGATATCCGAAAGATTTCCGGCATATGCGTTTGAAAAAGCAACACTTTCTCCTTTTTCCTCTGCCATATCCAATGCATCATTCCAGTCTGCTCCGCGGAGTCTTAAGTTATTGTGTTCCCCGACTTCATAAAAAGCGGTAAGATTCTGTAACAGCAGATGCTCTAAAACGGTTCCTTCTTCCCTGTTTCCATGCTTTGTTTTCTGCCAGCAGCCATAATTTTCATCCCATAGTGTATCTGTTTTGGTTCCTCTTTTTATCTGTTTGTCTTTAAAGTAAGCTGCCTGTTTCTCTAACAGTTCAATGTCTCCGGTCTGGTCAATGTAAAGCTTTGTTGTGAGCATCGGCCATACCCCATGGTCCATCCAGACTCTTGTGATGTTATTTCTGTCTGCAACAAACTCTCCCTGTCTGCTGCCGATAATGGTTGCATTGCTTCCGTCCACGCGGACACCGGCAAAATTATCCAATAACATCTGTCTTACGCCAGCCGGATTCATAATTAAAAGTGCCAGGCAGTCCTGCCAGAGGTCTCTCCAGCCTCTTCCGCCTTTTCCATAATCGTGATGTGGTAAAAAAGAACAGCCATAAATTCTGCGCAAAATCGGCTGAAAGCTTACCCAGTGCATAAACTGGTTAAAACACGCATCCCCCGTATGATAGGAGACATTTACTTTTTCCTGCCAGTAAGCTTTTGTTTTTTCAAATTCTAAAAGCACCGCTTCTTTTGTTTCGTAAATTTTCGATATGTTTTGTATCTCCTGTACATTTTCCGTAATTCCGGTAAAAATGAGATAGCTCTGCTCTTCCTGCGGTTCTAACGTAATGTCCTTAAAATGAAGACCGCCAACTGCCTCTAAGCCTTCAAATTTTGTCCCTGCAGTCACACCCTTTTCATTTTTTATAACCGCATAAGGTCTTTCAAAATTACCGCCTTCCCCGACAAAATCCTCTGCAACCGGGTAAAAGTCTTTTGGCTGTTCTCCGTCACCACGCCAGCCGATACAGTAATACGTCGTGTGATTTAGCTGATGTCCCCTCTCATCAAAAGACAGCGTCGGTGTTACAAGCACCCCTGACTCCGTTGTCTCAATCCTGTGCAGCAATGAGGTTACATGCCTGTGGTCCCGGATATTATCTGCACTTCTTCCATAAAGCGGAATGGCTGCAGTCGGCGTGACTGTCTGTGCCATCCGCCCTGTATTGGTAATCGTCACCAGCATAATTTCCACATTCCGCCCGACCGGAATAAAAGAAAGCACTTCTGCACTCAGCTGATATTTTTTTGATTTTCTTGTCAGCTTATGCCACATAAAACCTGCGGTAACTTCACTCTCATCCTGCAAATCCGTGAATTTCTTACTTAATTCTTCTGCCGAATTTCCGGTAACAGACCAGCTTCCAATTCCTTTTACATGACACCAGAAATTCCGGCTGCTACGGTTATTCACCAGATTTTCCGCGCTTACCGGCTCTAATAAAAATGTATTCTGATTTATCTTTGCATCGCCGCCAAGGTTCGGTGTCACAGAGCTTTTAAGACCTGCTTCCCCTGCTATCGGGAAATAAAGATAACTGATATTTTCTGCATTTTTCAAATGGAATGTTCCCTGTTCATCCTTAAACTGATAACCTTTCATATTAACCCAGTCCTTCCTGCTTTGTTATTTCTATTCTAAGAAAAAGAGCGCACAAAAAAAGGATACCCTTTTTTAGTAAGGTATCCTTTTTTTATAAATATTTTTTAGAAGTACTCCATAATGAAATTTTTCTTCGGATAGAAAATCTGCTCTAACACTCCGCTTTGTATTACCTTCTGGTCTATTTTGTACATTTTTTATCATTTCATGTGCAATTATTACAGCATAAACTGTGAAACCACATAATTATTCAAATCCATGCCTTTGTCGGTAAGAAAAATTTTTCCTTCCCTTTTTAAAAGCAGCTCTTCCTGCTGCAAATGAGTTAACACTTCCCCGTAAACCGCTTCAATCGGAACTCCGAAGGTCTGCTCAAATTCATCCCTGTAAAAGCCGTCCCTCATACGAAGCCCCAAAAACATAAATTCCTCCATCTGCTCATTCTTAGAAGTCTGCTCTGCTGTCGCATGAATACTTACCGCCGGCACTAAAATATGCTTTCCGTCTGCTGTCTTTAATTCATTTCCGGTCACCATATCTTCTATCGGATACTGCATATAACAATCGTGAATATTTTCACATTCTGATAAATAAGTGTATAAATCTCTCGTATTTGAATAGCGGACATTGTCAATCAATGATGATGCCCCAAGTCCTACACCAAGATAATCTACCCTCTTCCAGTAACCAATATTGTGTCTGCACTCATATCCCGGCTTTGCAAAATTGGAAATCTCATACCAGTGATACCCCGCCTCTTTTAAAATATGCTGCGTAAGCTTTGTTGTCTGATATTCCTCCTCCTCCGTTGGAAGGGAGTCGGTCTGCATTCCGGCTTCCTGTTTTACTGCATCAAATTTATACAGGTCGTAAAAAGGTGTATCTTTTTCAATAATGAGCGAATACGCAGAAATATGCTCCGGCTTTAATTTTAAAACCTGATATAAAGAGTCACAGAAAATCTCCGGTGTCTGTCCCGGCAGAGAACTCATCAAATCAATGTTGATATTGGAAAAACCATGCTTTCTCGCCATCTCATACGTTTTTAAAAACTGCTCATAGGTGTGAATTCTTCCCAGTATTTTTAACTCATCATTGTGCGCAGACTGTAAACCGATACTTAACCGGTTAATTCCCACCTGCTTATAAACTTCAAACTTATGTTCTGTAACCGTTCCCGGATTACATTCTATGGTAATCTCTGCGTCCGTCTCCACAAAAAAACAGTGATGCACCGTCTCCATGATTGCCTGAATATATTCTTCTTTTAACCACGACGGTGTACCGCCGCCGATAAAAATAGTCGTTATCCTCCGGTCTTTAAACTTTTCCTCATAAAAGGAAAGCTCTTTTTGCAGCGCAGATACATAGTTTCTCTGTGTCAGCTCGTCCGCCGCAAACGAGAGGAAATCGCAGTAATCACATTTTTTTACACAAAACGGAATGTGAATATATAATTCTAACTCTTTCTTCCTCATAAAAACCTCTATAACACAACAGACCTCCCAGTTACTCTGCGGGGTCTGTCGTTTTTGATTATTTTTCTTAATCCTCGTCTAATTTTAACACACTCATGAAGGCTTCCTGTGGAATTTCCACATTACCAACCTGACGCATACGCTTCTTGCCTTCCTTCTGTTTCTCTAAAAGCTTCTTCTTACGGGAAATATCACCGCCGTAACATTTTGCAAGCACGTCTTTACGCATTGCTTTCACAGTCTCCCTGGCGATAACTTTACCGCCGACGGCTGCCTGGATTGGAATTTCAAATAAGTGTCTTGGAATTTCCTCTTTCAGACGCTCACACATTCTTCTTCCACGGTCATATGCACTGTCTTTAAATACAATAAAGGAAAGTGCGTCCACCTGCTCTTTATTGATAAGAATGTCAAGCTTTACAAGCTCGGACGGCTCATAGCCCTTCATCTCATAATCAAATGATGCATAGCCTCTGGAACGGGACTTTAATG
>CAKRCJ010000246.1 GCA_934307185.1 uncultured Roseburia sp. | reverse complement strand
ATGCTATAGCGAAGCAGCTTTCCGAGGGAAGTCACTGCATCGGAAATTGCATATTCCTCATCAATTTCTGCCATCATCTTTATCGATTCTAACACATTGTAAATAAAATGTGCATTAATCTGATTTTGCAGTGCGCGGATTTCGGAATTTTTCGCTAACATCTCACGGTTTAAGTTGTCCTGCATCAGCTCTTTAATGCGCTCTAACATTTTATTAATCTGTGTACCAAGCTCGCCCATCTCATCTTTTCCACAGTTTTCAATGACAACATCCAAATCTCCCTTCTGTACTTTACGGATAGATTTTAATATCTCATAAAATTGTTTTAGCAGATGCTCTACAATGCGGTTAATGAAAAAGGTGAGCAGTATAATAAACACCAGCATAACTGCCACAAAGACATTGCGGATAAAGTACACATTATGGACATTTTCCGTAATGTCTTTCACACAGATTAATGTGCCGGAAAGCTCCCGCACCGGCATATAAGAAATGACGAGATTTTTTTTATCAAGCTTTCTGTAAATCGTCGTAACACCATCTTCTGCCGGACATTCTTTTAAAATATCATTAAGCAGCGCCAAAGACTGCATCTTCCCTTCCTCTCCGAAATAGCTTTCCCCTGCATCGGAATAGAAAAAATTCCATTCATTCTCAATTTCTTCATACAGGCTTGGGAACATAGTTTCCATCGTCATGGCAGACTCAATCACACCGATTTTTCCATTATCACTGTCAAGGATTGGTGTGACAAGTGAAATCAGCTTCCGGTTCTGTTTCATTGTATAGGCAGGAAAAATGTTGTCGGTGTAATCAAAATTCCATCCGGCATACTTCTCTTTTTCTGCCCATTCCTGTTTTTTCATACGGGTGGCATTATATAAAATCGGCATCATTTCCTGCACCTTATCGTTTACCGCGTAAACGCGCACTCCATAAAGAAGTGGGTTATTGTTAACTAACCTCTCTAAGGCAGACACTTCATTATTTTTAAACTCTAACCACTCCGCTGTGGAAATATCCTCTCCTGTGGCAGCCTTATTTAATACATACAGCAGGGTATCATCACTTAAGAAAAACTGTGTTGACATATTGACAGAATCTATCTTTGTCGCAATAGAATCCTGGTTTCTCTGCATCGTATATTCCATGTAATCTATATTCTCCCGCACTGCATTCTGTTCCATAATATAAAACAGAATACCTGCAAAAATGCCGATTGGAATAACCATAAACAGAATAATCATACTGGTAAATTTAATATTCAGCTTTGTATTCAAAAACTGCTCTTTTATCTTTCTCATCAGTTAATTCCCATTTTTTCCTTTGCCTTATTCATCAATACGGTTTTCTCCTGTAAAACCTGCGGATATCCCATCGCATCTCTTTTTTGTACAAATTCTGCAAATATTTTATCAAACTGTTCCTCATCCGGTGCGAGCAAAAGCTTCGGCAACGTCTCACTCCAGAGCTTTGTACACTTCTCGCCCATCGCCGCAATCTCTGTATCCATTGACGGGTCTATATCATACTGTCCATTATAAACTGTATATTTGCTTGCCCATTCCATAAGCTGTGCCGTTGCAGGACTCGGTGTCTGCTTCCACTGCAGCTGCATGACATTGTTTTGTAACATCCAGTAAGCATCGTCCGCTCCATACAGCCTGTCATAAGTTTCCCTGTCTGAATTTAAAATTTTACTGACTTCCTCTTTTAATACCGGTTTTCCATCTACTATATCATAGGTGACACCTTCCACTCCAAGATAAATTAACATCTGTCCATGTTCGCTTAGCAGATAGTCCATAAATGCTATTGCGAGTTCCGGATTTTTGCAGTTTTTGGAAATAAAAGTAAGTGTCCAGCCATTCATCGTGTTGACGGGAAGTGTCGGGTCATCCCCTTTCGAGTTTCTTGGACCCTCCACCGCGAAATAAATGCTGTCCGGATTTTTTTCATATAATGCCTTTTGCTGGGAAAGCATATCACTATACTGATATAACATGCAAAAATACCTGCCCTGCGCTATTTTTTCCTCCATCTGCGTTCTTGTATCCACAAAAATATCATTGGCAAGCAGCCCTTCTTCTCCAAGTTCACGGAACATTTTAAGCCAGGTAACATACTCATCATCTGTGTATCTGTCATAAAACTTTCCATCCTTTTCCCATGGAACTGCCAGAAAATCCATCAGATATTTATCAAATGATACATTTCCCTGCTCGTCAAAAATATGCGCACCAACCGGAATGATTTTCTCCCCGTCCACTTCCGGAAACAGCTCTGCCGCTTTCTCCACAGCTGCCTTAAACCCTTCCGTCGTCGTCATGTCCGGGCTTCCGATTGCCTCATAGATATCCTTTCGTACTAAAAATGTAATATTTGAATTAATATCATCATGCTCTTCTAACTGCTTTGGTGTCATGGTAGAACATGGATATCCATAAATATTTCCATCATCAAGCGTGTACCAGTTTACGACATCCGCATCTGTCACCTGCCAGAAATAAGCATCATAATCGTCTGCCAGTTCGTTTAACGCATAAACCATATCTTTTTCTATCATTTCATTTACCTGCGGTTCCCAGTAGCCTAAGGTAATAAAATCCGGCAGTGTGTCCGACGCAATCAATGCATTTAATTTCTCCGTTTCATTGCCGATTGGTGTAATAAAGTTAATATTTACCCCTGTTTCCTCCGTAATTTTTTTCGAAACTGCGTTCTCGCCCCACGGCGTTGCAAACCAGGAATAATTCACATACCAGTCTAATGTAACCGGTTCTTCGGAGGCAGATGTCTCCACTGCCTGTCCTTCCTTTTCTGTTCCACACGCAGTCAGTATATTAGTCATTGCAATTGCCATAGTTACTGCCACGCCACACATAATGATTTTTTTGAATTTATATGTAAGCATAAAACTTCCCCTTTGTATTTCCTTTCAACTGTTCTTATCTTACCATTTTCTTTTGTCTGCCGCAAATCCGGTGAAACAAATTTCCCCTTTTCACGACATTTTTCTATATTCTTTTTAAAACGCGCAAAAGCGCTACTCAGAATTTCGAGTAGCGTTTCTGCTTTTCTATATTATATTAAGAGAAGAATATGAGGACAAAATTTATATGTATCGCTTTATTCTTTTACTGCACCTGCAGAAATACTGCTGATGATGTATTTTGAAAAGAATGCAAACACAAGTAAAATCGGAATAACAGAGATTGCAACAGCAAGATAAATTGCACCCTGATTTGCCGTAATATCGGTGGATGCCCTTAATGTTGCCATCATAACCGGTAAGGTAAACTTCTCATTTTTATTTAAAATAATCATAGGTAACAGGTAAGCATTCCAACCGCCGATAAATCCCATAATGCTCATGGTTGCAATTCCAGGTGACATAATAGGAATTGCAATTCTGTGGAAAGAGTATAACTCGCTTGCACCATCAATTCTGGCGGCCTCAATCAGGGAAGGCGGCATGACAGAAAGCACATACTGTCTTAGGAAAAATACAGTTCCCGGTGAAGCAATTGCCGGAATAATCAGTGGAATATAAGAGTTTACCAGATGAAGTTTGGTGCATAAGTTGTAAAAACCGATAAGACCAAGCTGTCCCGGTATCATCATGAAAACAAGGATTGTCATAAATAATACTTTATTTCCCTTGAATTTGTACATTGCAAGTGCATAAGCTGTCATTGCGGAAAAATATGCACAGAGCAATGTAGATGGAACTGCAACCTTTAAGCTGTTCCACATACCTTTAAACAGGTTAAAATATTTAAATACCGTATCCCAGTTTTCCTTTAAATGTGTGCTTGGGATTAATGTAAATGATTTCATAATCTCCGCACCGCTTCGTGTTGCGTTGACAATCATTAATAAAAATGGGAACATACACACTACACCAAGCAGGATTAATAAGATATATAAA
>CAKRCJ010000245.1 GCA_934307185.1 uncultured Roseburia sp. | reverse complement strand
GACAGGTGCTGTAGCTGAGCGGATACGCATACATTTTATCATGATAAGAGGATGCCGTATTCGCATTTGCCGCCACACAGCTCTCATAAATATCACTGGATACATTTTCTGCCGCAAGTCCGTATAAGTAAGCAGACTCTAACTGGTCGCTGCCAAGCATATAAATATCCGGAAATGCATCATCACTCATCGTTGCATTATAAATTTCCTTTAAATAATCCATGGCACTCTGGCAGCAGACCTGCACACGTATTCCGGTATCCTCATAATATTCTTCCGCTGCCCGCTCAAAAAAATCAGAATAGGACGCATCTGCATACCAGAACGTTAGTTCTTTCTCCTGTGTGTTCCACTCTGTCTGGCTTGTTTTTAAGCTTTCACTGTCTAAAGCCTGACGGTCTGCCTTCTCAATTTTTTTTGCATAAGTTTCTTTTTCCGTCGCATTTGCCGTAACGCAAATCAACAGCAGGCCTACACAGCCTGCTGCAATCATTCTCTTTTGTATTACTTTCATTCTAAACTTTTCTCCAAACGTGATATCATTTCATCCACGTCTTTTTCTTCAATAATAAGCGGCGGTACAAACCGGAGTACATCTGCTCCCGCAGTAATTACGATAAGACCTTCTTCTAATGCCCGCGCTGCAATCTGTCCGACCGGCTTTTTGCAGACAACTCCCTGCATCAGTCCCATGCCTCTGCGCTCTGTCAAAAAGTCATATTTTTCGACAAGCTCATCTAATTTTTTCTCCAGATATGGGGCAGCTTTTTTCACATGGTCTGTGATATGTTCACGCTCCATCATCTCAAGTACCTTGTCAACGGCTGCGCCGACAAACGGATTACCGCCGTAGGTTGTTCCATGGTCGCCCGGCGCAAGTGATTTTTCTGCGACACGCTCTGTCATTAAAAATGCTCCCACCGGCACACCACAGCCAAGTGCTTTTGCACTCGTCATAATATCCGGCTTCACACCGTAATGCTGCCATGCAAACATTTCTCCGGTTCTTCCCATGCCGCACTGGATTTCATCTAAGATAAGAAGGATATCGTGTTCCTCGCAAAGTGCTTTCACACCTTCCATAAATTCTTTTGTTGCAGGATAAATTCCGCCTTCTCCCTGTACTGTCTCAAAAATAATAGCACAGGTTTTCTCATTTATCAAAGCTTTTACACTATTTAAGTCATTAAAATCTGCAAATTTTACGCCCGGCAGAAGCGGCTCAAACGGTTCCTGGTAATGTTTGTTGCCTGTCACAGACAAAGCACCGATGCTTCTTCCGTGAAAAGAATGATTCATCGCAATTATCTCATGCCCTGCATGTCCGTCTCTTGTGTAGGCATATTTTTTTGCCGCTTTAATAGCTCCCTCAATGGCTTCCGTTCCGCTGTTGGTAAAAAATACCCGGTTCATTCCGCTTGCCTTTAAAATACGCTTTGCCGCATTCATAATCGGAACATTGTAATAAAGATTTGATGTATGCATTATTTTATCAATCTGTGCTTTTAAGGCATCATTATATTCTTTATTATTGTATCCAAATGCCTGCACCGCAATGCCTGCCGCAAAATCAAGATATTCTTTTCCGTCCGTATCATAAAGATAGACACCGTCCCCATGGTCTAACACAAGTGGAAAACGGTTATAGGTATGAAGAAGTGCGCTCTCTGCACCATCGATATAATCCTGTTTATTCATGATAATACTTTATCTCCTTATCCCCTAAAATTGCAGTTCCAATTCCTTTATTGGTAAAGATTTCCAGCAACAGACAGTGTGCAATCCGTCCGTCTAAAATATGTACTCTCGAAACCCCATTTTCAATCGCATCAATACAGTTATTTAATTTTGGAAGCATTCCGCCGCCGATATATCCATCGGAAATTAATTTTTTTGCTTCAGAAATCGGAAGCTCGGAAATTAATGTGGAAGCGTCCTTCGGGTCTTTATACACACCTTCAATATCTGTCAAAAATGCCAGCTTTTCTGCATGAACTGCTCTTGCAATCGCGCAGGCTGCATCATCTGCATTGATATTGTAGCTGTCATAATTTTCGTCCATTCCGATTGGACAGATAATCGGGAGAAAATCCTTTTCCAGTAAATCATATAGGATTTTCGGATTTACTTTTGTGATTTCCCCGACATAACCGATGTCCTGACCATCGGAATATTTTTTTTCTACCTTTAAAAGTCCGCCGTCTTTTCCGCTGATACCAATGGCATTGACCCCTAATTCCTGCACCAATTTTACAAGAGACTTGTTTACTTTATTTAAAACCATCTCCGCGATTTCCATGGTAGCAGCATCGGTTTTCCGAAGTCCGTTGACAAATTCCGGCTCCATGCCGACTTTTCCAACCCACTTACTGATTTCTTTTCCGCCGCCATGTACAATGATTGGCTTAAAACCAACTAATTTTAATAAAGTAACGTCCTGAATGACATGCTGTTTTAGTTCTTCGTCCACCATGGCACTTCCTCCGTATTTTACAACAATGATTTTACGGTTGAAGCGCTGGATATATGGAAGTGCTTCAATGAGCACCTCTGCTTTTTTCAAAAGTTCGTTCATGTTTTTTTCTTCCATTTTTTTATTCCTCGTGCAATATTTTAAATTTGTTCATTAGACTTGACAGGAAAAGATTTAAAAGCCACCTTCTGCCCCTAATCTTAATGATTGATAACTATAAAAAATTAAGACCGGTAATCTGCGTTAATTTTCACATAATCATAGGTCAAATCGCAGCCCCACGCAGTAGCAGATGCATCTCCCATTTTTACATCTGCAATGGCAGTTACTGCTGGCTCGGAAAGAATTTTTGTTGCTTCCTCCTCACTGTAATCCACCGCTACACCGTCTTTTATAATCTGCATTTTTCCTGCCGCACTCTCGAAAAACAGGTCTACTTTTTCCGGGTCAAACTGTGCTCCGGAATAACCCATTGCGCATAAAATTCTGCCCCAGTTTGCATCATGTCCGTAAATGGCTGCTTTTGTAAGGCTTGAGGTGATAACTGATTTGCTTAACACCTTCGCCTGTTCTTTGCTCTCTGCTCCAATTACTTTTACTTCAAATAATGCGGTTGCACCCTCGCCGTCACCTGCCATTTTCTTTGCAAGTGTCTCATTTACAAAATTTAATGCCTTGCAGAATGTCTCATAATCTGCATTTTTCTCTGTAATTTCCGGGTTTCCTGCCAGCCCGTTTGCAAGCAAAAGACAGGTGTCATTGGTTGATGTATCTCCGTCAACCGAAATCATATTATAAGTATCTTCCACATCATTACTTAATGCTTCCTGTAATAATTCTTTGGAAATGGCTGCATCTGTTGTCACAAAGCTGAGCATTGTACACATATTCGGGTGTATCATGCCGGAGCCTTTACACATACCTCCAATCGTAACCGTCTTACCGGAAAGCTCAATAGTGACTGCCACTTCTTTATTCTTTGTATCTGTTGTCATAATCGCCTTTGAAGCTTCGGTTCCGCTTTCTGTATCACCCTTTAGCTGTGGAACCATCGCATCAATTCCGGCACAAATACGCTCAATTGGAAGCTGCATACCAATGACACCGGTGGAGGCAACTAACACTTCGTCTGCCGGAATACCGCAAACCTTTTCCACCTTTTCTGCAGTCTGTTTGCAGTAGCCCATGCCTTCCTCTCCGGTACAGGCATTTGCGATTCCCGCATTGATGACAACTGCCTGTGCCGCCTTGCTGTTATATACCACATTGTGGTCCCATTTGACCGGTGCTGCTTTTACAATATTTGTCGTAAAAGTTCCTGCTGCCTTACATGGCACTTCACTGTAAATCATTGCCATATCTTTTCTGTCTTTATACTTAATTCCTGCCGCTGTGCTTGCTGCTTTAAATCCTTTTGCTGAGGTCACACCGCCTGTTATCTGCTTCATATCTTTTCTCCTTTACCTATGGGTTAAACA
>CAKRCJ010000244.1 GCA_934307185.1 uncultured Roseburia sp. | reverse complement strand
TATGATTGTACAAAATGAATAAAATCATCGAAGACACACTTTCGTTACGTGTCGCTCGCAACGGTACTAAGAAACCATCGGCTGCATTTCTTATCTGATAAATCAGAACGAAATACAGCCGCTGCTTTCTAAGGACCGGCGGCTCCCCAGTGTCTTCTTATGCTTTTATTCATTTTGTACAATCTAATTTACGTTTTCTATGAGTTTCGCAATTATTTTATGCGTTATCTTACCAACAGATATGCCGTGTATGCAATATACAGGATTATACAGACCGCTCCTTCCACACGGCTCATGCTTTTTTTCGTCTTTGCAAAGATGTAAAGTACAATTGCGCTGACAAAAAGAATGATATTGTCTGTCACAGACTCTTTTAATATATGGAGCGGAGAAATTGCCGCTGACATACCGAGAATAAAAAGTATATTAAAGATGTTCGAGCCAATGGCATTTCCAAGTGCCAGCCCACTGTCACCTTTTCTTGTAGCCACAATTGAAGTCACAAGCTCTGGAAGTGATGTGCCGATTGCTATGATAGTAAGTCCGATAAAGTTCTCGCTGACGCCGAACATGGCTGCAATCTCACATGCACTGTCCACCACCAAATCACCGCCGAAGATAACTGCAAGAAGTCCTCCAGCCATAAACAGGATACTTTTTGGCAAAGACATTACCTTGCATTCCTCTCCCTCATCGCGGTTCTTTTTTGCAGAAATGACCATGTTTACAATATATGCTGTCATTCCGGCTAATAGAATGAGTCCCTCCACACGGCTTAATTTTCCATCAAGTAACATCAGGCATAAAATACCGGTGATGAGAATATTAAGCGGCATATCTCTTTTTAAAATATCTGGATTTGTGTGAAAGCCTGATAAAAACGCACAGATACCGACAACCACAAGACCGTTGAATATGTTTGAACCGATAACATTGCTGATAGCAATGTCATTGCTGCCTGCAAGTGCTGCGTTTATGCTGACAGACGCTTCCGGAGCACTTGTTCCCATCGCAACGATGGTAAGTCCGATAATAACACTCGGAACTTTCATGATTTTTGCAAGGGACGAGCTTCCCTCCACAAAAAAATCTGCTCCTTTGACTAAAAGAATAAAACCGACGAGTAATAATAAGTATTCCATATGCTTTCCTTTCCTGCGACAAAGAAATCAATATGAAAAGAGACCTTTATCGCATCAAAAAATTATTTGATTGATAAAAGTCTCGTTACTTACAATAATAACCGGCCCTTTGGCGTGATGACGACTATTATTCCATCTTAATTAACACTAAGATGCCAACTACTCCCTCTTACACTTTTATGTTAGTATAACCCGGTTTGTCCTGTCAATTTTATCTGCGTTTTTTAACCAAATCTTTACCGGCTTACCACATTAATTCTGCCATGCAATCTGACCTTTTTCCAGCATCGGGTAATGTATCACTTCACAGCCGTCAAGATTTTCCTTCTGCATGTCCACCGCTGTAATCTGACTGTTATCGTAGGTTGTATAATAATAAATTCCCTTCGTGGCATTACAGCAGGAGGTGTATATTGTAATCTCGTATTTTCCTTCGGAAACCTCACAACAGCCTCTCTGCTGCTCCACTGAGCCTAAAATATGGAAAAACTGGCTCACGCTCTCCTCCTCGGAGTCCCCGGACACAGAGTTCATCTTTGTAAACGCAACCTTTGCAAAACGTGACGCACTAGAAAGGTCTCCCGGCAGTCCAAGCGCTCCCATGCCTCTGCTGTAGCACTCTAATGGAAGTTTGTCTGAAAAACAGTTTTCCGGCTGCTTCGGGGATAAATTCATATAGTTATTTAAAAGAAACATCTGTTTGTCAAACGGCGGATTGTTTGTCATGACGCCAACGGGATTATCATAAATCTTTAATCCGTCCTCCATTGACTCGACCGTAACCGCTTCCGCCTCGTCCGCAATAATCCAGTGCAGGGATGCCGCCGGCATATTTTCCGCAAATGGTGTTGCTGTAATATTGATTTTGGAAAGAAGCTCTCTCACTTCTTTCATGCTGGCACACTGTCCTAATATCCACGGAATAAACTCAAAGGATGCCACATTTTCTTTTCCTTCTTTCACTTCCGGGAAATATGCATTTCCAACAAAATTCAGTCCTGCCATGCCAATTCCTTTTTCATTAACGGCATCATAGTAAAGCGGATAACCGTCTGCAACATGTGCCATTCCAATCATTGCATAATGACTGCTTTTTTCTCCCATATGTCTGAAATGAAACGGATAGTTTCTCGGCGTAACTGCTATCTGTTCTCCATAGGAAAATTCATAATCTAAAGTTCTTCCAAAATAAAAGTCTTTTGTTTTATATGTTGCTGCTGTACACATTTTTTCTTTCCTTCTTTCCGATTTTGCTGCTTTATCTTTTTATTTTAAGCGAATTTGTTTTTATTGTATATATTCTGCCCTGAAATCTTATAAAATTTTAAGAAATATAAAATCTGTTTTATTGCACTATACCAAATAGCTGTGCTATAGTGTCTATATATGCTATTTTTTAAGGGTAGGGGTAAGATTATGGAACAGAAAAAAGAAACTCTATTAATTGTTGATGATTCCAAATTTCAGCGCACTGTCCTAAAGGAGATGCTTCACGAAAAGTTTCAGCTTTTAGAAGCAGCCTCCGGCGAAGAATGTTTAGAAATTATGACATATAACAGTTCCGCCATTGATATGGTACTTTTGGACATAGTTATGACCGGAATTGACGGGTTTGAAGTATTACGGCGCAGACAACAGATGGAAGCTTTTAAGCATATCCCTGTCATCATTCTTACGACCAGTACTTCTATTTCATTTCAAACAAAAGCCTTTGAACTCGGCGCAGATGAATTTATTGTAAAGCCGGTGGATCCTGAAGTTGCATTTTCCCGCATCAATAATACACTGTATGTCAGAAGACGACTGGCAAATGCTTTAATGGAACAGGAAAATTTAAAAATGCAAAACCAGATTGACGAGATGACAAAGCTTTTCAACAAGACAGCAATAGAACAGATGATATCACAGTTTTTGTCTGCCTCCTCCGGTGAAAAACACGCACTTATGGTTATAGACATTGATAATTTTAAGGCTGCCAATGATGTTTATGGACATAAAGTCGGTGACCATATTATTGTTGTTATTTCTTCTTTACTTGCCGCACGGTTTTCGAAGACTGATTATGTAGGACGTATCGGCGGTGATGAGTTTGTTGTATTTATGCGCAATATCTCTTCTGAGGAAGATGCCCGTGAAAATGTCAGACAGCTTCTTTCTTCCATCGAGCAGAAAGAAAAGCTTACTATCCCATATAATATTTCTATCAGCGTCGGTCTTGCTTTTTCAGATGAAAACGATACCAGCTACACAACACTTTTTAATAAAGGTGACAAAGCTTTATCCGATGCAAAGAAAACCGGCAAAGACTGTTACTGTGAATATGGCACCAGGCAGGAGCTTTCCGGGGAATACCGTTATGTTCTCGTACTTTCTTCCTCCCGCAATGTTAAGAGTATGCTGAATTTTGCCTTCCGCTCTCCGTTCCATTTAGAGGAAGTTTCTACAATCGACGACATTGAGAAACTCTTTGAGGACCATCCTTCACAGGTTGCCGCCATTTATTTTGATTTATCAGAACGTACTGACTCTACAGACAACTTCTGGAAATCGCTTACCAATAAAGCATGGATTCACTCCTGCCCGATTGTTGCAATCTGTCAGGAAGGTAATTTAAAACAGATGAAAAGCGCGATTATGTCAGATTTAATTGACGACCTGCTTTTAGCTCCATTGGAAGCAGAACCATTAAAACGACGTACCGCAGTACATCAACAAATAAAGAAATAAGGAAGATTTTATTATGTTATATATTATGCGACATGGAAAAACGGACTGGAATGCAAAGCACAAATTACAGGGAAGAGAAGAC
>CAKRCJ010000243.1 GCA_934307185.1 uncultured Roseburia sp. | reverse complement strand
TATCGGAATGTGGCTCAGCTTGGTAGAGCGCTTCGTTCGGGACGAAGAGGTCGCGTGTTCGAATCACGTCATTCCGATTATGAAAAGAGGTGTCTTTGTAAAAGACACCTCTTATTTTTTTATCTGTTACCACCTTAACGCAAAATCTTTCGCACCGCTTTTTCTTTCCATTCCGAATATGGATGATACCGCACCGGAACGTCTATCCACTGATATTTTTTCAGGATACTTTTCCGGTGGGAAAATGCCTCAAAACCATTTTTTCCATGATAACTTCCCATTCCGCTGCAGCCGACTCCGCCAAAGCCCATCTCGGAGGTCGCCAGATGCACGATGGTGTCATTAATACAGCCGCCACCAAACGAAATATTACGAAGCACCCACTGCTCCATTTTTTTATTCCTCGTAAAAAGATAACATGCCAGCGGCTTTTCAAAATGTCTTATAACAGAAAGAAGTTCCTTCTTATCTGTATAGGTTAACACCGGAAGAACCGGACCGAAAATCTCCTCTTTCATTATTGGCGCATTTAATGATACTTCATCTAAAATTGTCGGTGCAATCTGTAATTTTTCGGCATCACCGTATCCTCCGACAACAACCGGCATTCCTTTTAATAAATTCATTACACGGTTATAATGTCTTACATTTACCATTTTCGGATATTCCGGGTTGTCTAATGGTCTTTTTCCAAGCATCCGGACAAGTTCTTTTTTCATTGCCGTAATAAGCTCATCTTTCACATCCTCCTGCACAAGCACATAATCCGGTGCCACGCAGGTTTGTCCGGAATTTAACAATTTGCCGAATACAATTCTTCTGGCTGCCAGCTTTATATTTGCCGTCTCATCCACAATACAAGGGCTTTTTCCGCCAAGCTCTAAGGTAACCGGTGTCATATATTTTGCAGCCTTTTCCAATACCAGCCTTCCGACCTTTACGCCTCCGGTAAAAAAGATATAGTCAAATCTCTGGTCCAACAGCTCTTTATTTTCTTTTCTGCCGCCCTCAACTACCGCCACATACTCCTCTTTAAAACAGGCTGTAATAAGCTTTGCGAGAACCGCCGAAGTCTGTGGTGCATATGCGGACGGCTTTAAAATCACACAGTTTCCAGCCGCAATTGCATTAATTAACGGCTCTAAGCAGAGCATCACTGGATAATTCCACGGTGCCATAATGAGTGTGACACCATACGGTTCCGCAATCGTAAATGCGCCTGAGTGAAAATTGGACAGACTGCTTTTTACATGTTCTTTCCGCATCCAGCCCGCCAGATGCTTTTTACAATAGGAAAGTTCTGATTTTGTCAGTGCAATTTCCGCCATATAGCTTTCCATCTTTGATTTATGCAAATCTTTATAAAGTGCCTTCTCAAGCGGCTCCTCGTACTGTTCTAACGCAAGCGACAGCCTGTTTAGTGCATCCATTCTAAACTGATAGGATAATGTCTCTCCCGTCTGGAAAAACCTGCGCTGCTTCTTTACTAACTTCTCTATTTCCATCTGCTACCTCCTGTCTTGAATATTTTCCCTTCATTTGGTCATTTTCATGCTGTATTTTATGTGATACTATTATAGCAGATTGTTTATGAGTTTCGCTATTACCTAAATTGATTAAGGTGTAGTTAACAAAAAAAGGAGCATAAAAAATGAGAAAAACCGTCCTTATCACAGGTGCTTCCCGCGGTATCGGCCGTGCAATCGCAACTGCCTTTGCCAAAGACGGCTGCAATCTGGTTATCACCTGTTCCAAAACAGAAAATGAACTTCTGGAATTAAAAAAAGAATTAGAAGAAAAATATGCCATAGATGTTCTGGCAAGCGTGGGAGATGTATCGGATTACGCTTATGTAGAGCAGTTGTTTTCCCATATAGAAAAACGTTTCAACGGTGTCGATGTTCTGATTAATAATGCAGGAATTTCCTATGTCGGACTTTTAACAGATATGTCAATTGATGACTGGAACCATATTGTGGGAATTAATCTTACTTCTGTTTTTTCCACAAGCAGGCTTGCCATTCCTTATATGTTATCCAAAAAAGCTGGAAAAATTATTAATATTTCTTCTGTCTGGGGAAACGTCGGTGCTTCCTGTGAGGTTGCCTACTCTGCCTGCAAGGGTGGAATGAACGCATTTACGAAAGGGCTTGCAAAAGAACTTGCCCCAAGCAATATCCAGGTAAACGCCATTGCCTGCGGCTGTATTGATACACAGATGAATGCCTGCTTTTCCGAGGAGGAACGTGCACTTCTTGCAGAAGAAATTCCCGCCGGCCGCTTCGGAATGCCGGAAGAAGTGGCATCCCTTGCGCTTTCCCTTGCCAGCGGGAATGAATATCTGACCGGTCAGATTATCACCTTAGACGGTGGCTGGATATAGGCTTTAAGCCTCTTCCGCCACCAGGATAATTGCCGTTCTCGGTGGAACCTTTAATGATTTTTTATAGTAAAATTCCGTATATGCCTCCATATCTTTTCCATCTTCGTATTCCGTAAATGTGTTGACACAGACTTTCCACTGCATTCCCATCGGAAGTTCCGGCAGCTGCATAATTAATGTTTCCCAATAAGCATTCATGCAGTAGAAAATAATGTCATCCCGGATATCATTCTCATCTCTTCCTGCATACATAATACCAATGAGCCTGCTGTTGTTGTCTGTTCCTCCATTCCAAGGGAAACCATTATGAATACTGATTTCCGGCAGCTTACAGACAGCCGCTTTCGTTGTTTTTCTTAAAATCGCATTTTTCTTACGGAATGCAATCATATAGCGGAAGAAATCATGGATTTCCTTATATTCGTCCAGCCGGTTCCAGTCCAGCCAGGAAGTAATATTGTCCTGACAGTACGAGTTATTGTTACCAAACTGTGTATTGCAGAACTCATCTCCTGCAAAAAACATTGCCGGTCCCCTGCTGCACATTAATGTTGCAAATGCATTTTTTACCATACGTCTGCGCAGTCCGTCGATTTCCTTATTGTCCGTCTCGCCTTCCACTCCACAGTTCCAGCTGTTGCCATTGTTATCTCCGTCAGTGTTATTCCAGCCGTTTTTCTCGTTATGCTTCATATTGTAAGAATACAAATCATACAGGGTGAAACCGTCGTGGCAGGTGATAAAATTCACCGACGCACTGTTTCCTCTATGCTCCGGGTCATACAAATCCCTGGAACCTGTAATTCTTGTAATTGCGGTTCCTGCCATTCCTCCATCACCTTTTAAGAAACGTCTGATATCATCACGATATCTTCCGTTCCACTCTGCCCATCTGCTCCAGGATGGGAAGCTTCCTACCTGATACAGTCCACCTGCATCCCATGCTTCTGCAATAAGTTTTACTTTCTTTAAAATCGGGTCACATGCAAGCCCCTGTAAAATAGGTGGATTTTCCATTGGTGCACCATTCTGATCCCTGCTTAAAATGGAAGCAAGGTCAAAACGAAATCCATCCACTCTGTAATTAATTACCCAGTACCGGAGACAATCTATAATAAACTTACGGACAATCGGATGATTGCAGTTCATAACGTTTCCGCATCCACTAAAGTTGTAGTAGTATCCATCCGGCGTCAGCATATAGTAAATGTTATTATCCATTCCCTTAAAAGAGAAACATGGTCCATTCTCATTTCCCTCCGCCGTATGGTTAAATACAACATCCAGAATGACTTCAATACCGTTTTCCTTTAATTCATAAATAAGGTTCTTTAACTCGTCTCCCTCATGATTATGCTCAATTACTGAGCTGTAGCTTGTATTTGGTGCAAAAAAACAGACCGTATTATATCCCCAGTAATTGTAAAGCCGCTCTCCATCTACTACACGGGTGTCTTCCATCTCATCAAATTCAAAAATTGGCATCAGCTCTACCGCATTCACACCTAAATCTTTTAAATATGGAATTTTTTCTCTCAGCCCTTCAAAGGTTCCCGGCGCGCTTACCTTTGA
>CAKRCJ010000242.1 GCA_934307185.1 uncultured Roseburia sp. | reverse complement strand
ATTCTGAATGGACTCAGACAGTTATATGAAGTGACGGGGAAAGAAAAGTACAGACAGATTATATTACAGTATGTAGATGAAAATTTTATGAGTAATATCTGCAATGGTTCTTCTGAAAAAGAAAAATTGCAGAAAATAAATGCCGGAAAAATTGTATTTCTTCTATATGAAATGACCGGTATGGAAAAGTATAAAAGCTTATTGGAAACATTAGCAAAAGAGCATTTGAATTGTAGAAATACAAAAAGCTTATATGAAGTTTTACCATTTCAGATGGAATATGAGACAAAGTTTCATAATAAGGCAGGCTACAATGACATTGTACAGCAGTTTATTGCAATGGAGAAAAAGGAAAGCCCGGAATGGTATGCAATGGCATTAATTGATGCGCTAGAGCATATGAGCATTGAGATTTTTGAACATTACAAATCACTTCAGGAGATTTTTAAGAAAACCATCAAAAGTATCCAGGTTAATCCGGATGCAAAGCTGCAGAATGCATGTGTTGGATATGCAATAGTAAAAGCATGTAACATGGGAATTCTGAATCCTGAAAAATATTCAGAAACCGGACTAAGGCTCATTGATGGTGCGATAGATGATCCACTTCTTTGGGACGATGACATGTCGGCAGGTATTTTAATGATGGCCTGTGCACAGTCCGTTCAATTTCAAAACAACAATTAGGAGGTACAAAAGGTGGCTAAGAAAACAAACTCTGTGACAGCTGTTCCACAGAAGAAAAAAACCTTTAAAGATGTCTGTAAAGAAAACATTGGTTTTTTCTTTATTCTTCCATGGTTATTCGGATTTTTAGTATTTAAGTTTTATCCGATGGCATCATCCTTATTCTATAGTTTTACAGATTATAATCTGTTCAAAGGATTTCATGTGATTGGAACCTTACAGAACTATATTGATGTTTTCACAACAAAAAAGATTGTGACAGCATTAAAGGTTACATTTAAATATGCATTTATCACCGTTCCGCTGAAATTGATATTTGCGTTGTTTATTGCGTATATTTTGAATTTCAAGATTAAAGGTGTAAACTTTTTCCGCACCGCATACTACATTCCTTCCATTTTAGGTGGTTCTGTAGCAATTGCAGTTTTATGGAAAGCAGTTTTCCGTGATGACGGTCTGTTAAATACATTCCTTGGATTTTTTGGAATTACCGGACCAAGCTGGTTAAGCGATCCAAACTATGCATTATTTGTTATCTGTCTCTTACGTGTATGGCAGTTTGGTTCTGCAATGGTAATTTTCCTTGCAGCATTAAAGGGTGTGCCACAGGATTTATATGAGGCAGCTTCCATTGACGGTGCAGGAAAATGGCGTCAGTTCTTTTCAGTAACTGTTCCGATTATTACACCGGTTATTTTCTATAACCTTGTTACACAGTTATGTCAGGCGTTCCAGGAGTTCAACGGACCATACATTATTACACAGGGTGGACCAAGAAACTCTACAACATTAGTATCACTGTTAATTTACAACAGTGCGTTCAAACAGTATGATATGGGTATGGCAAGTGCAATGGCATGGGTATTATTTGTAATTTTAATGATATTTACAGTAATTGCATTCTTAAGCCAGAAATACTGGGTATTCTATTCAGATGAGGAGGGTAAATAAGATGGCTGCTGAGAGCAAGACAAAACATTACATAAACCTTACTTTAAGATATACCGTCCTGATTTTGGTTGGATTTATTATGGTTTACCCTTTATTATGGATGGTTGGAGCAACATTTGTATCCAATTCAGAGATTTTCTCCGGTATCGGATTAATTGCAAAAAACCCGACATTAGATGGTTATAGAGCAGCAATGGAGAACTACGGTGGAACCATTAACGTATGGAAAGCAATGCTTAACACTTTCTCCTATGTTATTCCAAAGGTTGTATTTACAATGATTTCTGCAACAATTACAGCTTATGGATTTGGACGTTTTGAGTTTAAGGGAAGAGGATTTTTATTTGCGGTTTTAATGGCAACTTTATTCCTTCCACAGGTAGTATTAAATGTACCACAGTTTATTCTGTTTTCCAAATTAGGATGGGTTGATTCAAAATTATATCTTCCAATTATTGTTCCTACTTTATTTGCGACAGATACCTACTTTGTATTCATGCTGGTGCAGTTTTTGCGAAATGTTCCGAGAGAGCTGGATGAAGCAGCGAAGATTGACGGATGCAATGCAGTACAGACATTGATGAAAGTTATTGTACCGATGTTATCACCGGCAATTACCTCTTGTGCATTGTTCCAGTTCATGTGGTCATCCAATGACTTTATGGGACCATTGCTTTACGTAAATACTCCGGCAAAGTATCCGCTTGCTATTTTTGTTAAAATGTCAATGGATGCGGATGCAGGATTCCAGTGGAACAGAATTCTGGCATTGTCACTGATTTCCATTATTCCTTCTCTTGTTGTATTCTTTATGGCACAGGATAAGTTTGTTGATGGTATTTCAGCCGGTGGTGTTAAGGGCTAAAAAATAGAAAAAAGGTGGCAGCGTTTTGCAGCCGCCTTTTTTTACATAATGCTTTACGAATTATAAGTGAGGATGAAAAATGCAGATAAGTCTTATAATGAAAACAGCGCGAAGCGCTTCATTTATGCTTGATGATGGTGGAATTTATTATACAAAGGAAAAATACCGGCTTCTTTTAAACGGACAGGAAGCAAAGACGACAGATAAAGTGATTACTTCTATATATCAGTTAAAGCCGCAGACAGATTATGAACTGAAGGTCTGCGCTGGGGAAGAGGTGCTTTGGACAGAGAAGTTTACGACGGAAGAGGAATTTGTCACATTGGATGTAAAAAAATTCGGTGCCAAGGGTGACGGTGTTTCAGATGATACCGGATTTATCCAGGCGGCAATAATGGCATGCCCGAAAAAGAGCCGTGTTCTTATTCCAAAAGGAGTTTACAAAATAACAAGTATTTTCTTAAAAAGCGGAATTAATTTAGAACTTGCAAAAGGGGCAGAGCTTCGAGCAGAGACCGACCGCAGCCGTTTCGCAAAGTTTCCGGGATTAATTGAAAGTTATGATGAAACGGATGAATATAACTTAGGGACATGGGAAGGAAATCCACTGCCAATGTATGCCGGAATTATCACAGGAATTGATGTGGAAAATGTCAATCTTTACGGCGAGGGAAGCATCAATGGCTGTGCAAACGATGAAAACTGGTGGAAAAATGCGAAAGTAATGGTGGGTGCATTCCGCCCGCGTATGTTGTTTTTAAATCATTGCAGGAACGTGAATGTACAGGGCTTATACTTCCACGACAGCCCGGCGTGGGTGCTTCATCCATATTTTTGCACGGATTTGAAATTCTGTGACCTTCTTGTAAAAAACCCACAGGTTTCCCCGAATACAGATGGCTTGGATCCGGAATCCTGCAAAAATGTGGAAATCTTGGGAGTACATTTTTCGCTGGGGGATGACTGTATTGCAGTGAAATCCGGAAAAGTCTATATGGGTAAAAAATATAAGACTCCTGCGGAGAATACACATGTGTGCCATTGCCTGATGGAAAATGGACATGGTGCAGTTACTGTTGGCAGTGAAATTGGTGCCGGAGTGAAAAATATGGTCGTGGAAAAATGCCTGTTTTCCAACACGGACAGAGGACTTCGTATAAAAACGAGACGTGGCAGAGGAAAAGACTCTGTACTTGACGGCATTACCTTCCGTGATATTGAAATGGACAATGTAATGACACCGTTTACCGCAAATGCATTTTATTTTTGTGACCCGGATGGACGGGCCGAATATGTACAGTCGAGGAAAACGTATCCGGTGGATGAGAGAACGCCTGCAATGAAACATTTTTGCTTTGAGAACATCCATGCAGCAAACTGCCATGTGGCAGCAGCTTATTTTGATGGGCTTCCGGAGAGTAAAATCGAGTATATAGAGATGCACAATGTAGATA
>CAKRCJ010000241.1 GCA_934307185.1 uncultured Roseburia sp. | reverse complement strand
ACCTTGCAGATGAGGGTAAGAGCTTAATCTTAATTTCTTCTGAAATCGAGGAAATGTTAAGAACATGTTCCAAACTGGTTGTCTTAAGAGATGGACAGGAAGTTGGAGAGATTACAGAAGAACTCACACAGGGACATGTAATGCAGTCCATAGCAGGAGGTGGCACAGATGAGTAAGTTCAAAAAATTAATCAGCCAGCCATTATTTTTGCCAATTTTTTGTATGATATTGGTAATGGCGGTCAACATCATTTATGATGTCATGGCAGGAAACTTTGCATTTAACTTTTTTACAATATCCATTCGTAATGGAGTTTTATATGGCCGTATTATTGATATTTTAAACCGTGGCAGTGAAATTGCAATTTTAGCAATTGGTATGACACTTGTTGTATCCTGTTCCGCAGGAACTGATATTTCTGTTGGTTCAGTAATGTCTCTTGCAGCATCTTTCTGCTGTATGCTTTTGGCAGGTTATGGAGTATCCTCCACAAATGAACTTGCAATGCCGCTTATCGTCGGTGTAATCGGCGGCATCTTAATGGGCGGTGCCTGCGGTGCATTTAACGGTATGCTGGTATCTTATTTAAATGTGCAGCCGATGGTTGCAACCCTGATTTTATATTCCGCAGCCAGAGCAATCGGACTTTTACTCTGCAATAACATGATTGTTTATGTCAGAGATGACTCTTTTAAAATTTTCGGTGGTTATGTTGGATTTATGCCGACACCGATTGTAGTAGCAATTATATGTATTCTGATTGCATCACTGGTGCTTCGTAAGACAGCGTTAGGATTATATATCCAGAGTGTAGGTATTAACAAAAAAGCCTCCAAAATTGCAGGTATTAATTCCCAGAGAATTATTTTCTTATGCTATATAGTCTGTGGTCTGTGTGCAGGAATTGCAGGAATTGTTGCTTCTTCAAGAATTAGTTCTGCAGATTCAAACAATATTGGTTTAAACTTTGAAATGGATGCAATTCTTGCTGTTGCACTTGGAGGAAACAGTCTTGGCGGTGGTAAATTCCGTCTGGCAGGTTCTATCATCGGTGCTTACACAATCCAGGCAATTACAACAACCTTGTATGCACTTGGTGTTTCTACAGAACAGGCTCCGGTATATAAAGCAATTATCGTTATTATTATCGTAGTAATTCAAGCTCCTCCGTTTAAGGTATTTATGAAAAAAATGTCTGCGAGAAGACAGCTTGCTAAAGGAGGTGTCGCATAATGAAAAAGAAAATGAATGGAAATACGATGCTTTTAATTATTACAATTGTTTTATTTTTCGTAATGTATGCGGTTGGCTGTATTATTTATGCAAACAAAGGCTTTACCCATTTACAGACATTTTTAAATGTATTAATTAATAATGCCGGATTGTTATGTATTACCTGCGGAATGACTTGTGTTATGTTAACCGGTGGAATTGATATTTCAGTCGGTTCCTTAGTTGCCATGGATTGTATGTTCCTTGCAGTTGGTATGGAACGCTGGAATATGAATGCAATCGTGCTTTGTATTCTTGTACTTGTAATCGGAGTTGTATTTGGTATGGTACAGGGCTTCTGTGTCGGCTATCTGAATATCCAGCCATTCATTGTAACGATGGCGGGCATGTTCTTTGCAAGAGGTATGACAGCCGTTATCAGCACAGAACAGATTTCCATCAGCAGCAATGAGTTTTTTGTAAAACTGGCAAATATGAAAATCACTCTTCCATTTGGCTCATATACAAATAACAAAGGTGTTGTGCAGGTGCCATTTGTGAGAGTTACTGTTATCGTTGCATTAATCGTGCTTATCGCAGTATTTTTAATGCTTCGTTATACAAAGTTCGGCAGAAGCCTTTATGCAGTAGGCGGCAGTGAGCAGTCAGCAACCATGATGGGACTTGACGTGAAAAAAACAAAGTTAAAAGCTTATGTTCTTTCTTCTTTCCTCTGCTCTATCGGCGGTATCTGCTATTGCTTAAATACAATGTCAGGAAACGTACAGCAGGCACTCGGACTTGAGATGGACGCAATTGCTTCTTCCGTTATCGGTGGAACATTGTTAACAGGTGGTGTAGGAAATGTAATCGGTTCCTTCTTTGGCGTACTGATTAACGGAACAATTTCTACTCTTGTTAAGACAAACGGAAAACTGTTAAGCTCCTGGTCTAGTATTGCAGTTGCAGCTTTACTTTGCTTCTTCATTGTATTACAGAGTATTTTTGCAAAAATCAAAGAGAAAAACAAATAAAACGTTAAACTATCAGATAAAATGGGTGCTGCATCAGGAAAAACTTGGTGTGGCACTTATTTTTTGTTATACTGTATCAGGTAGTGTATTTTTAGGCACAGCAAAAAGGTGGAAAACAGGAATGAAGAAATTAAAAAGAGAAATATCTGCGGCAATGGTGCTCTGCCTTGGAATTATTCTTGCTGGCTGCGGACAGACACAGAGCAGCATTGTGAATAAACTGGATACAGAGCAGACCGCAGGGCATGAAGGATATATTGTGGTAGGGTATGCGCAGGTTGGCTCGGAATCTGACTGGAGAACGACAAATACAGAATCATTTAAAGAAGTTTTTACACAGGAAAACGGATACTATTTTATTTTTGAAGATGGACAGCAGAAGCAGGAAAACCAGGTTAAGGCAATCCGTAATTTTATTTTGCAGGAAGTAGATTATATCGTGCTGGACCCGATTGTGGAAACAGGCTGGGAAGCGGTATTAGAAGAAGCGAAACAGGCGGGAATACCGGTTATTTTATCGGATCGTAAAGTAGAAGTGGAAGATGACAGTCTTTATACCTGCTGGGTTGGAAGTGATTTTACGGAAGAAGGAAGAAAAGCGGGAGAGTGGCTGGAAAATTATTTAAAAAAGCAGAATAAATCAGAGGAGACAATTAATATCGTGACCTTACAGGGAACATTAGGTTCTTCTGCGCAGCTTGGCAGAACCGAAGGGTTTGAAAAGGTTCTTTCAAGACATGACAACTGGGTAATGTTAGAGCAGCAGTCGGGAGATTTTACCCAGGCAAAGGGGCAGGAAGTCATGGCAGAATTTCTGGATAAATACGATGATATTGATGTTGTTATAAGTGAAAATGATAACATGACCTTTGGTGCAATTGAGGCAATACAGGAAGCTGGAAAGACCATCGGACCGGAAGGGGACATCATTATTATCTCATTTGATGCGGTCCGTGATGCGTTAAAAGCAATTGAAGATGGAAAAGTTGCAGCAGATTTCGAGTGTAATCCGCTGACGGCACCGCTTGTAGAACAGACAATCCGAAGCCTTGAGGCAGGAGAGGAAGTCGAAAAAATACAGTACGTTGATGAAACCTACTTCGATTATGAGATGGATTTTGGTGAAATACTAAAAAATCGTCTGTATTAAATACGATATTGATAAGAAATATCATTAGGTTCATTTAAAATTGACAAATACCCTATGGGGGTATATATTGCATGGTGTAAAAGTAAATTTACAGTAATTTTTTATATGAAAAGGTGATTTCGATGATAAAAACAACATTAAAAATTGATGGTATGATGTGCGGTATGTGTGAGTCGCATATGAACGATTTAATTCGCAAAAATTTTGATGTAAAAAAGGTAACTTCTTCTGCAAAGGACGGCGAAACTGTAATTATCAGCAACAATGAGATTGACATTCCATGGGCGAAAAAGGAAATCAAAGCAATTGGTTATGAACTTGTTTCCTACACAAGTGAACCGTATGAGAAAAAAGGATTTTTCCATTTCGGAAAATAAATGAAAAGTATGCCATGCTGTGAGATTTCATAGGGTGGCATTTTTCTTTCTCATATAGAGCAGACCAACCAAATCTGCCAGTCCCCAGCCAATTGGAATTGCCATCCAGATACCAATGACACCAATGGAAGCAGAAAGTATGTAAGCTAAGACAACGCGCGTTCCAAGGGAGAGAACGGTTAAAACAACAGACATACCAGCCTGTTTGATGGCGCGGTAATAGCCATAAAGTAAAAACGC
>CAKRCJ010000240.1 GCA_934307185.1 uncultured Roseburia sp. | reverse complement strand
GTATTAAATGGAAATGTAACAAAAGCTGAAAAAGACCTTGAGGATGCAAAAACTGTTCAAGCTAAAGCACAGGAGAACGTTACAGCTAATACTACAGCAGTCGAAAATGCAGAAAGAGCTTATAATGAAGCTCAACAGTTTGCTAATGAAGCTAGTGCAAAGAGAAACAGTAAAGACTTCTATTCAAGCTTAGGCTTGTCTGACAAGGCAATCAATGATATTCTAAATACCTCAACTGCACCAGCTGATGGTTCCTCTGGAGCAATCAATATCAATGGAAAAGGCACAACACAGGGTGACTATACAAACTTTGGTGCAGAAGATGATGCTACAAATATTGATAATTTGAGGAGAGCAATCACATTATTAAAAGAATATAAAAATCTTCTCGTTAAAGAAGGAGTTATTGCAAACGGAACTGATATTACTGTTTCATTAAATGCAATGCTAGAAGCAGAAGTATCTGCAAACTTCCAACATGCATATCAAGATTTGGAACATTTGGAATCTAATGGAAATTATGGTGAGAACATTGCTTTAGGATATCCTGATCCATTTGATGGATGGTATACACTGGAAAAGAGCTTTTATGATGAAGCGTGTGCAGAAGATCCATCAATTAAAAATCTGACACCAATGCAGATTTATGTACAGCACCCACAATTATATGCTAAGATTGGTCACTATTTAAACATTAAAGATAGCAATAATAAAGATGGTGTTACAGGACTAGGTGTGACAACATATTACGGAGAGGTGCAGGCAAGCTCACAAAAATTTGGATATTCTTATAAAAAAGGTACTGATGTTACATTATCCCTCACAGACTTTGAAGATAAACTCAATGCTTACGTTGCTAAATTAGATAATGCACAGGCTGATGCTGATGCAAAGAAACAGGAATGGGAAGATGCAAAAGCTAGACTTGATGCTGCGAACACAGCATTAAACAATGCAAACACTGATGTAACTAATGCAGGAAATGCAGTAGATAAAGCAAAAGATGCCGTTACTGCTCAAGGTATTAAAAATACAGAGTTGACAAGGGCATTAGCAAACGCTCAAATTGAACAAGACAATGCTCAGACTAACGTAAATAACAAACAAACTGATGTAACTACTGCTCAAGAAGAAGTTGGACGTAAAGAAGCTGATGTAACAGCAAAGCAGGCTGCTTTAGAAACAGCAGTAGATAAGAGAAGTAAAAAAGAAGCTGATGTTGAAACTGCTAAAAGGGATAAAGCTATTGCTGACCAAGCTGTGGAAGATGCTGAAGCAGAACTTGAAGTATTAAAAAATACACCAGTAGGTGATGCTGAATATCAGCAAGCTCAGACGAAGTATAACGATGCATTGCAAGCTCAGTCTGATGCTCAGAAAGTATTAGATGAAGCTACTGCTGGATTAACAAAGGCAACAGAAGAAGCGAACAATGCGCAGACAGCTCTTGATGATGCTCTAAGGATGTTCGATGGTGCTAATGATGCTGTTGCAGATGCACAAGCAGAACTCAGCAGAGCAAACGATGCTCTTACTACAGCAAAGGCAAACACTGAAGCTAAGAAAACTGCTCTTGAGGAAGCAACTAAGAGAGCTGATGATGCTCAGACAGTAGTTGACAGCATTGCCGATGCAGAAAGAAAAGCTGAAGAAGCTAAGAATGCATATGATAGTGCAGTAAGAACACTTGAAACATTAAATGAATTACTGGAAAACAGAAAACAGGCTGAACAGGATGCAATCAATGCTTATAAAGATGCATTACAGGCTGCGACTAATGCTAAGACAACATTAGATGCTATGTCTGATGCAAAAGATGTTGCTCAGACAGCAAAGAATGATGCTGAAACTGTATTCAACACTGAAGAAGCAAATGCACTCAACAAAGCAAACAAGGTAAGATCCTTAAAAGCAATGAAAGCTGAAAAGGAACAGCTTGCAGTTGATATTGACGGACTGAATGACATGATTGGTGGAATCGAAGATTCTATTCCAGAACTTGAAGCAAAAGTGGAAGAAGCTAACGCAAAACTTGCTCTTGCTCAGACAGGTTATGATAAAGCAAAAGCTGAATACACAACTGTAAACGACAAGTTCCAAGCTGAAGAAGAAGCTAAGAAGAAAGCCGAAGAAGAAAAGAAAAAAGCTGAACAGGCAACTGCTCAGACTGGTATCGACCTCGGACTTGCTCCTACAATGGCTGGCTTTGCTGGAAGTATTGCTACAGCAATCTACGTTCTTGTAAGAAAGAAAGAAGACGATTGCGAATAAAAATGGTACGTAGCAGAACGCAATTCTGCTTAGTATAACTCTCTTTACGACTCCCTATCAGCGATAGAGTAGGGAGTCACTATGTCTGAAGCCTAGTGGCGAGATTGCCCTCCCTTCTGGTGCAATTCCAGAATCAGACACACACAATAACATAAAAAGAACATTGCCCGAAAGGGGAGAAGAAGCTGGTTAAAGAAATCAGCTTTTTTTCATTTGGAAGCAACTGGAGAAAAAAATAGGAAACTCCCAGCAACGTTTTTGTGTGAAATTATTGCTGGGAGAATAAAATTTAAAAAGTATGGATGAATATAAATCTTTGAAAATATTGAAAACTGAATGTATACTAATTATGTATAAAGAACATTACTTTTTTGTCCTATCTCAACAAATTATGCTGAGAGTTCGGATGCTCATTCACAACGATTGCGTAAAAAACGCTTTAAGAAGCCTTCTTACGAGAAGGTGTGTACCTGACGGAATTGGAAAGGTCAGGGTGTGATATAAAAAGAAGTGTTCTTTTTATATTTGAAAAGTTATAAAAAAAACTGCTGTACAAAAATATCTGGTTAGCAGTTACAGCGAAAGACGTTTCCCTAGAGGATAAATCATCTGAGGGGATACGTTGCCCTCTTAATATCGTTAAAGGAGGGTAAAACACATGAATGACGATAATGAAGTAGTTGCTAAAGGCAACCCAAAGTACAAAGATGTATTATTTCGATTCATCTTTGGTAAAGAAGAACGCAAGGAGTATGCATTACAGCTGTACAAGGCTTTAAACAACAGCACTGATGCAGATGTTAACGATTTGACGTTCACCACTCTGGAGGATGTAGTGTTCCTAGGAATAAAAAATGACCTATCTTTTGTAATTGATTCACAATGGAATTTGTACGAAGAGCAGTCTACATGGAATCCTAAAATGCCTTACAGGATGTTAAAGTATGTTGTGACACAATACAACAGGTATGTAGCAGAGAGGGAATATGACGAATATAGCCCAACTATGTTCTATTTACCAGCGCCAAAATTCGTGGTTTTCTATAATGGTACAGATAAGAATATAGATGAAACTGTTGAACTGAAATTAAGCAGTATGTATCTAAATGGAAAAAATGGAGATCTGGATTTAAGTGTAAAAGTGTATAATATTAGTGAAGGTAAGAATAATGCGCTTAAAGAAAAGTGTAAGCCATTATTCGAATATTCATGGATTGTCACAAATATTAGAAAAAATACATCTATGTATGGAACAAATGTACAGGGTATAGCAAAATCAGTAGAAAAGACTATAGAAGATATGCCAAGTGATTTTGTCCTATACAAACTGTTAAAGGCAGAAAAGGAAGGAGTGATAAGTATGATTAGAGAAGAATATACATATGAGGATATGTATAAATCTCATGAGCGTGAACTTAAAAATACTGTATTAAATATTGCCATTTCACTTTTGAAAAATGGTTGCACACCTGAATTTGTTGCTGAAAACACTGGTTTACCATTAGAAGAGGTGAAAGACCTTCAAATTAAACTCGCTCAATCCTAACAGAAAGAGACATTCGATATTTAATCGAGTGTCTTTTTTTCTTCACCTGCTACACATCCGCCTTCACACCTATTTCACAGCAACGTTTTCGCATGAAATTGTTGCTGGGAGAGTAAAAGAGAATGAGAAACCAAAAAATTTTGTGGATTCATTTCTTATTCAATCTGCAAAACATATTCTTCCATATAAATAAATATGCTTCTATAATTTCAAAATTTAAAATTTTGAAATAAATCAATGTT
>CAKRCJ010000239.1 GCA_934307185.1 uncultured Roseburia sp. | reverse complement strand
CTAATCAATCCAGCTTTCTCGTTCCACCGATCTTGTGGTCTCTTCTTTTCTGCGCCCATGTTATACCTCAACTATACCAATGCCGGCACTTTGCTCAATTCATATAATTCATCCGGGCAAATATCTTGACCTTCCGGCCAGACAACAGTATATCCATCCGTTTCTACTGCATTAAAATAATTGCGATCATGAAGTTTCCCATACCACTCGCCTCTGATGTATGGTTTTACATCAAATTCTTTTCTCTCACCATTATCAAATTCTACATCTAAAATATAATCATCCTTCGGTATAACCTTTACCGCTGTTGGTCTCAACATATCTTCTTTCCTCCATAAAGAGTCCCTATTTAAGAGGCTCGATTTTGAAATATCCTTCACCTTCACTCAACATTGACCAGTTGGCATTTAATTCATCCTCGTGAATTGCCATCCATGCAAGCAGGAGTTTCAATTGCTTATTTGGAAAACTGCCCTCTAATACTTCTCCATCAATCGCTACCACAATCTCATTATCTCCATATATTGCATGGATATGTGGTTTATTATGTTTTCCACCTTTTTCACTCTGCATTCTGACTATAATTCCATAAAACATTGATAATGCTGGCATATCGTGTAACCTCCCGAGTATCTCTCTTGATGATTATATTTTATCATACGGTACACCGTATGTCAACATGCAATATCAAAAGTCAAACACATACGGCATACATGCATTATACGCTCAGCTCCACCACATTACATTTATAAAAAATAGAGAGCCTATTTCTAAGCTCTCATACTTTCATGCTACTGCCTGTTTTTTCTTTGCTCTGCTAATCGCAACATCACATACTGCATTTACATAATTTTTTGCACTCTCATAATCTTTAAATTCACTCTTTTTATCAGCAAGTTCATTTAGTCACTCTACCTTTATCTGTTCTATATCTTCAAGGTTCATTCCATTAAGCATTTCTAAAAAATCTATTGTTATTTTATCCAATTTCTCGTCCATGTTAATGGTCCTCCTCATCCCCTAACATTAATTCTGCAACATCCATATCGCAATCGTACTTATCCATTATTTCATATATTGCAAGTGCTTCTTCCACGTCATCTTCAAACTCTATTTCTCTCTCACCATTAAACATATTAAGCTACCTCGCTTTCTCGCCAAATAACATGATATGTTTTCTTCTGACCATCACTCTGCACATACTCAATATCTCTCGGATATCCATGCTCTGCATACCATGAACGAACCATATTAATAACATCTGATGCATACTTTCTGACAGTCCCCTGCCACTTACCTTTACTTTCCCAAGTTTCTATATACATGCTTTTGGAAATATCCAATCGACGGATAATTTCATTAACCGCTTTATCTGCCGGCTTACCGGAACTCTGATAGTAAATACCTACCTGTCTGGCAATATGTACTGTATCAAAATACTGCTGGTCTGCTTCAATCTGTACTGGAATTATCACATCTGCCTTTTCGTAGAGTGATTTTGCTGTAAGAAGTTGTATTTTACTATCACATCCAGCCGCTGCAAGCATAGGTGTAAGAATTTTTACTGCATTATTTACCGAAGATAAACTCTCTGTATGTATTTTCTTGGTTGTTCTCTGTTTCTGCATCTCATAATGACCCGTCTGACGCAATGCAGGAAGCACTTCATCAGCAATCCAATCTGTAAATTTTTCAGCATTTGGTTTGTGGCTCTTAAATACCAGTTTGTAAACACCACTCTCTGTAAGGAAATTTTCTCCGGTATTGTGTAATTTTCTAAAATGCATATTTTGCAGTTTAGAATTTGTCAACTTTACAATCTGTTTTTCGTTAAAATTTCTGATGCTACTATTTACATCTGCAATTTCTAAGCACTCCGCTACATGTTTGGGATTAAATAAGATCTGCCCTTCAAATTCAAATGCTTCTACCTCATGTCCTTCAAAAATCATTAAATCGTTCACCTTTTTTTCTCCTTTTCTCTTGCTTTTAATTTCGGAGTACCCTATAATCAACTTACAAGGTACACCTTGTGTTTAAGACAATTCTTATGTGCTGGCTAGGCGGTTTGAATTGTCTTTTTTCTTTCTATCGTTGCTGTTCTGATAAGAACATCTAAAAAGCTCTTTACCCTTGATGTTTTATCCATTTTTTCGGCATACTCAACGCATCTTTTGAAACTCTCCTCTGACATCTCCACCAAATCTTTAAGCATTGTCATTACTTCATTTTTACTCACGCTTTTTACCTCCGTGTTTTTTGTTTTGTTATAGTTTTGTTGTACACTATATCAAAACAAAAGTCAATACTTAAATAAATATTTTTACACTCTATTGAATATTTTTATTCTATATCATATAATTACAGACAGGAGGTGTATCTTATGAGTAACGATATTCGTAATGAAATAAAATCCTATATTGCCAAAAGCGGTATGACTCTGACAGAAATAGTTGCTGAGTATAATAAAACACACCAACCAACAACTACTCAAAATATTTCTAATAAATTATCACGAGGAACAATTAAATATAGCGAATGTATAGCTTTAGCAGAAATTATGGGATATGACATTACTTGGATTAAGAGGGGATAACACCTCTCTTTTCCATTTTCCACTAAATTCAAGTGTCCTCTGCTCATACACTAAAAACTTCACAAAACCGAATGGTTCCCTGTGCAATTAACAAATTTTTAATTTATCTGCATTTCCATATGCTTTATTGAAGATGACTCAGTTGTAAATTCAAATCCTAATTTTTGATATATTTGATACAATTCTTCTCTATCTATTGCATTCTCTCCACAAGGAACTGGATAAACATCAATTGTTGTGATATGCTGTTCTTTTGCAAATTTAACTAATTCTTCTAGCATAGCTTTTCCTATCCCGTGGTTTCTAATAGATGACTCAGTTAAGATGAAATAATCCAATTGAATGTGCGCATTGCATCCTTCTCCAATAATATAATATTGTAAGTAACCTTTTTCTTTATAATTAGATTTGTCAATCAAGACTATACGACTTATATTTGGTGTAGAAATATAAAAATCACCTATATCCTTTAATTCCCCATTCATTTCATTAAATTGCTTTTTTTCCTCAATATTTTCTTTTTTTATTATATTCATTATTTTTCCTCTCATTATTATTTTGAAGCTTCATATATAGAATGGTAAATTAACCCCAAATCTGGACATATTATTTATAAAAAATTTTAAAATTTAATTTGTATTAAATATTTCAGTTTTTTTCTTTCTTCGCAGTCCGTGTTTGCTTTCTTGAGTTCCTGTTCTCTGCGATTTGCTGCATATTCTCTTAAATTATTTACAACCATCCTCTTTACTGTCTATTTCTCTTTCCACGCCCGGCATTCCTCCGGTGTTCCGATTGCTCGATATTTCTTTAATTCCTGCACCATTTCTAATATGGTTTCAGCCTTTTCTTTTCTTCCCATATATACAAGCGGGCTTACATTGGGTTCTTCTTTTTCGATATGTTCAAGAGTTACAACCGCATTGTTTTTTATATTTTCGATAAATCTTACAGCTTTCGCTTCACTCTCCGTCATGGCTACTCCTTCCTTGCTGGCAATCTGCCTGTATGAAAATATTCGTCATAAGCGTCAACCGTATAACGTATTCCACTCATAGCTATATCAACTGTTACATCTTTTCTATCCAAGGCTCTTTCTGCATAATCTTTAATTCGCATCATTAAAGCCTGTGATATTACTATATCTGTGTTGTTACTCATGCCTACACCTCCAACAGTTCCGGATTGTCAATCTCGTTTCCAATAACATCTATATAATCCGGATTGAACTCTGCCAAGGAAACGCTTTCGCCAGTAAACAGGGATAAGGCTTCCCAACTCAACGAATCTTCTGACCATTCGATAACGTAATCTTCATCTTCATGCCGGAAGATATCTTTCTCATAGATTCCCTCGTATCCGGTGCACTGGCAGATGGTGTTATCCAAAATATGTACATCATGCGGAATACCTGTAAGCATATTCCACTCCACCCATTCGCCGTTATCAGACCTTTTTCCGCGGTATAAATATCTATTCTCCAT
>CAKRCJ010000238.1 GCA_934307185.1 uncultured Roseburia sp. | reverse complement strand
GATGATGATGAGCTGAATCCGAAAATGGATAAGGCAATCACAATCATGGGAATTGTTGCAGGTGTTGTAATTGTTGCATTGATTATCTTTATTCTTGTCAGCTTTTTAGGTGATTTTAAGTTTGGAGGTTCCTCAAACAATAAGGCAAATACTGAAACTGCGCAAGATACAAGTGATGAGATTGAAGTACCGAATTTAGCAGGTGCAACATTTGAGGAGGCAAAAGAAAAATTAAATTCTTACGGACTTGGAATAAAAAATGCAGGTACGGTTTCTTCTGATGAATACGAAGAAGGACAGATTGTAAGCCAGTCACCGGATGCACTTTCAAAAGTAGAAAAAAATACGACGATTGAAGTTATTTTAAGCAGTGGAAAAGGAGAAATTTCCATTCCGTCTGTTGTAGGCATGGATGAGACTACAGCGTACAGTACTTTATCAAGTGCAGGTTTTACTCCGGTAAAAGATTATGCATATAGTGATACAGTAGAGCAGGGAATGGTAATTGAACAGGATCCGACTTCCGATGCGCAGGGGAAAGAGGGAGATACAGTTAAAATTGTAATCAGCCGTGGTGTTGAACAGGCAGCAAGTGCATCTGTAAAAGTTCCGGCTGTAACCGGAATGACAGAGGAGACAGCAAAGAGAACAATTACAAGTGCAGGTCTTACTGTTGGAAAGGTGACTACTGATTATCATGATTCTGTAACAGAAGGTAATGTCATTACGCAGAGTCCTTCAGCAGATACAGAAGTGAATGAAGGAACTTCAGTTGATATTATTGTCAGCCTTGGACCGGATACAAATTTAGAGGACGACCCGGAAGGTACAATTTTGACCTACAAAGTAGGACTTACCATAAAAAAACCGGATAATGAGTCTGTTGCAGCAGCTAACATTTATCTGTATGACGGTTCTGACGGTTCTGGAAATGTTTTAGAGCAGTGGACCAATCAGTCAATTTCTTTATTTGGAACAGATGGACTTCGGATTTCAAAGTCGGGTTTAACTGTTTCTAGTGGTTCTCTAAAGATTGAATGGCTTGATTCCGACGGAAATGTACTTGGAAGTCCACAGATTGTTTCTTCCATAGTATTTGATGCTGAATAGTAATACAAAAGGTAATATATGCAGGGAAAGATAGTAAAAGGAATTTCCGGATTTTATTACGTTCATGTAACAGAGTCCGGAATTTATGAATGTAAAGCAAAAGGAGTGTTCCGCAATCAGAAGATTAAGCCGTTAGTTGGAGATGATGTGGAGATTGCGGTAATTGATGAATTAGAAAAAAAGGGAAATATCGAGAAGATATTACCGCGTAAAAACGAACTCATTCGTCCGGCGGTTGCAAATATCAATCTGGCATTGATTATTTTTGCGGCGGCAAAACCGCAGCCAAATTTTAATCTGCTGGACCGTTTTTTGATTATGATGGAATATCAGAAAGTTCCGGTTACAATCTGTTTTAATAAAAAGGATTTGCTAGAGCAGCAGGAAATCGAAAAATTTGCAAGGGTATATGAAAAATGTGGTTATACCGTGTTATATACGAGTGCAAAAGAGGAACAGGGAATAGAAAAGCTGCATGAGCTTTTAAAAGGAAAAACAACTGCGGTAGCAGGTCCTTCCGGGGTTGGAAAATCATCTTTAATCAACCGCTTACAGCCCGATATCCAGATGGAAACAGGAAGCATCAGCAGAAAGATAGAGCGTGGCAGACATACCACCAGACATTCGGAAATTATTCCGATTGCAGATAATACGTATATTATGGATACACCGGGATTTAGTACACTTTATATTCCGGGATTCGAGAAGGAAGATTTAAAAGAATTCTATCCGGAATTTGCAGAGTATGAACCATATTGCAGATTTAATGGCTGCTGTCATATCAGTGAGCCGGACTGTGGCGTAAAAGAAGCGCTTGCGGAAGAAAAAATCAGTGCCTTGCGCTATGAAAATTACAAATTGCTTTATGGGGAATTAAAAGAGATAAAAAAATACTAATCATTTGGAGGAAGATGCATTATGAATTGCTTGTCACCGTCAATATTGTCAGCAGATTTTGCAAATTTAGGGGAACAGATTAAAGAGTTGGACGAGGCAGGAGCACAATATGTGCATATTGATGTGATGGATGGGATGTTTGTTCCAAGTATTTCTTTTGGAATGCCTGTTATAAAGTCTGCTAGGAAGTGTACCGACCGGATTTTTGATGTTCATCTTATGATAGAAGAACCGGGCAGATACATTGATGAGCTTGCCGAAAGTGGAGCAGACCTTATTACGGTGCATGCGGAAGCATGTAAGCATTTAGACCGTACAATCGAAGCAATTAAAGAAAAAGGACTGCTTGCCGGAGTGGCATTAAATCCGGCAACACCGTTATCAGCAATTGAATGGATACTTCCGAAGGTGGACATGGTGCTCATCATGACCGTTAACCCTGGCTTTGGTGGTCAGAAGCTTATTCCATATACCGTTGAAAAAGTCCGTGCTTTAAAGAAAATGATTGATACAGCCGGATTAAAGACAGATATCGAAGTGGATGGTGGTATCAACCTTTCAAATGTGTCACAGGTGATGGAAGCGGGAGCTAATATCATTGTGGCTGGAAGTGCTGTATTTAAAGGTGACATTACGAAGAATGTAGAACAGTTTTTAGAGATATTAAACGAGTAAGAAATGGGGGGCGTTATTTTACCGCCTCTTTTTCTTTGGAAAAATGTAAAGATGAGTCAGAGGAGTGCGTATGAAACATTTTATAATTGTAGTTGGAGGGAGTATTAACGACACTTTTGCACTGGAGTATATAAAAAATGAGATACCGTTTTATTCGATTGCAGCAGATTCCGGAATGAATTTTTTTTACAGGAATGATTTGATGCCGGATTTAATAGTAGGAGATTTTGATTCGGCATCAAAAGAAGCACTGGAGTTTTTTAAGACAAAAGAAAACATTGCCTGGGAAAAATTAAATCCGGTCAAAGATGATACGGATACGGAGTTTGCAATCCGAAAAGCCCTTGCAATGGGAGCAGAAAAAATCACTTTGCTTGGAGCAACGGGCACAAGGATAGACCATATGCTTGGAAACATTGAACTGCTAGGAATTGGGCTGCTGGCAAATGTTCCAATACAGATGATAGACGATAAAAATAAAGTCTGCATGATAAATTCTGGTATCCGCATAAAAAAAGAAAAACAGTTTGGAAAATATGTTTCACTCATTCCATATACGAGTGAAGTAAAAGGGCTTACGCTCACAGGTTTTAAATATCCATTGGATAAATATGATTTAAAGGGATTTTGTTCGCTCGGAGTCAGCAATGAAATTACAGCTTCGGAGGCAGAGATTTCCTTTGAAAGTGGAATTTTAATTGTAATTGAAGCGAAAGATTGAAATTTTATATAAAATAGATAAGGACATACGGTTATTTGTGTGCTATATTATAATGGTATGGCAAAATGATATACGAAAGGAATTTTAAAGGAGATATAGTAATTATGAAATTAGGAATCGTTGGACTTCCAAACGTTGGAAAAAGTACATTATTTAATTCTTTGACCAAAGCGGGAGCTCTTTCCGCAAATTATCCATTTGCGACAATTGACCCGAACGTGGGAATTGTTTCTGTTCCGGATGAGAGAATTGTAAAACTTGGGGAACTTTATCATACAAAGAAAGTTACACCTGCTACCATTGAATTTGTAGATATCGCTGGTCTTGTAAAAGGGGCGAGTAAAGGAGAGGGACTTGGAAACCAGTTCCTTGCAAATATCCGTGAAGTAGATGCTATTGTACATGTGGTACGCTGCTTTGAGGATACAAATATTATCCATGTAGATGGTTCCATTGACCCGGCAAGAGATATTGAGACAATCAATCTCGAACTTATCTTTTCTGATATTGAAATTCTTGACAGAAGAATTGCAAAGATTTCAAAACAGGCAAGAATGGACAAGACTCTTGCAAAAGAGCTTGAATTAGTAGAAGCAGTAAAGGCACATCTTGAGAACGGTAAGATGGCAAGAGCTTTCGAAGTACCGGATGATGAAGATGCACAGCTCTGGTTTAAAGGATATAAC
>CAKRCJ010000237.1 GCA_934307185.1 uncultured Roseburia sp. | reverse complement strand
ATCTAATATACGTTATCCTTGAGTTTCGCAATCATCTATAGTTAAAATACACCTTCTTATGCAAATGGATTTTCCGTCGGGTAACGTACACCTGCCGGCTGATTGTATCCTATTTCATCTACTTCCACACCGATATATTTGAATACTTCATATAATGCTTTTCCGTAATGTCCAAATGCAACTGCTCCGTGATGTGGGAAGTTTTTCTCAATCAATACATGACGATAGAATCTTCCCATCTCTGGAATTGCAAACACACCAATGGAACCAAAAGACCTTGTTGCAACCGGAAGCACCTCGCCATGTGCAATGTATGCACGTAAAATGTTGTCTGCTGTGCTCTGTAAACGGAAGAATGTGATATCACCCGGTTTGATGTCGCCCTCTAATGTTCCGTTTGTCACCTCAACCGGAAGGCTTCTCGCCATAATCTTCTGATTTTTCATTTCACAGAAGGACAATTTGCCAGAGGCTGTGTTTCCACAGTGGAAGCCCATAAATGTATCCTTTAAGGTATATGGATATTTTCCTTCGATTTCCTCTTTGTACATATCTGCCGGGACAGAATTATTAATATCAAGTAATGTAACGGCATCTTCACTGACAACCGTTCCGATAAATTCACTTAAACAGCCGTAAATGTCTACTTCACAGGAAACCGGAATGCCCTGCCCGGTCAGACGGCTGTTCACATAGCATGGAACGAAACCAAACTGTGTCTGGAATGCAGGCCAGCATTTTCCTGCAATTGCAACGTATTTCCGATAACCTTTATGGTCTCTTACCCAGTCTTTTAAAGTAAGCTCATACTGTGCAAGCTTTGCAAGCACCTCAGGTTTCCTATTACCAGCACCAAGCTCTGCTTCCATCTCTGCAACAACAGCAGGAATTCTCTCGTCTCCCGCATGTTTGTTGAATGCTTCAAATAAGTCTAATTCTGAGTTTTCTTCAATCTCTACCCCAAGGTTATAAAGCTGTTTGATTGGTGCATTACATGCAAGGAAATTTAATGGTCTTGGACCAAAGCTAATGATTTTTAATTCACTCAAAGCAACTACCGCACGGGCAACCGGTTCAAACTCATGAATCATATCTGCACATTCCTCTGCGGTTCCTACCGGATACTCTGGAATATACGCTTTGATATTGCGAAGCTTTAAGTTATAGCTTGCATTTAACATTCCACAGTAGGCATCTCCTCTGCCATCTAATAAACTGTTTCCCGTCTCCTCTGCTGCCGCAATAAACATTTTTGGTCCGTCAAAATGTTTTGCAAGCAAAGTCTCTGCAATTTCCGGTCCGAAATTTCCAAGATAAACGACAAGTGCATTACAGCCGGCTGCTTTTACGTCTTCTAATGCCTGTACCATATGTATTTCACTCTCAACAATACAGATTGGACATTCGTAAATATGCTCTTCTCCATATTTTGCCTTATAAGCGTCCATTAATGCTTTTCTTCTGTTTACAGAAAGGCTTTCCGGGAAACAATCCCTGCTCACTGCTACAACTCCGATTTTTACATTTGGCATATTTTCCATCTTTTTACCCTCAGCTTTCTTTTTTTATAAAGTAATATTTTCTCCGCGAAGTCCACAGAATGCACCTTCAATTTTTGCATCCTTATGGGCAATTAACCATTTGTTCTTTGCTGTCATCAAAACATCTTCCCCTTCCTTTGTTAAAGGAAAGTCAATGTCTGTGTTCGTTCCTTCTGGCAGAATGACAACACATTTAAATCCATTCTCTCCATCGTTGCATGGTGCATAATGAAGCGTCGTCCCATACATTTCAACGACAGTCCCTGCCGGTACAAAAAATGCTTCCACCTTGGCAGTATCATAAGTAAAATACTCTGTCACATCGCAAAGGCTTCCTACAAGCAGTACCATATTTGTCACTGCAATATTGATTTCGGAATTGCGGTGATACTCTAATGCATTTAACTTATGATTATTGCCGTTGCAGTAACCAATCTGAATTGGAAGTCCTCCGTAAATGCAATTCTTAAATGCTTCTGCCTCTTTTAACACTTCCATTTCCTCTACGGATGGCACATAAATGACATCCTGTGGTAATGGTGTATGTTCCATTTCTTTTAAGATTTTTGTACATTCCATCCCTTTCCACACTTTTCCATATCTGTGGAACTTTTCATCGGAAACTGAAAAAATCTCCATAAAATACCCCCTGTTCCTACTTAAGCAGTCAATGTTTCATTTGACTTAAGTATAACAGGGGGATTTTTTAAAGACTACCAATTCTTTATCTTTCCAATGTCATTTTTTTGTCTTTTTCGATATTCATTTGGTAATATTCCATATTTTTTACGGAACAGGTTGGAAAACGCTTTACTGTTTGGAAAACCATGATTTAATGCGATTTCTCCAATTTGCACATCCGTATCCTCAAGCTCTTTTGCCGCATGCATCAGACGGACACTTGATAGATAATCTTTATAATTTATTTTTGCATATTTCTGGAACATTCTCGATAAATAAGCCGGCGAATACCCAAATGTCTCCGCTAGCATCTCAAGCGAAATATCCTCCGCATAATGCTCCTTTAAATACCCGGTAATCACACCAAGACGTTTCAACTGCTTATTATTTTTTAATAAGTCATCATGGACTTCTAATTTACGGTATTTTGTTACAAGAAGATATTCCATCTGATAAAAAAAACTCTGCATTAGTAGTTCATAACCAGTTTTCTTCTGCACATACAATTCATACATCTGGTTCAATAATGCGAATACCTGACTGTCATCCGCTTTCTCACTGTGTGAAAACCAGATAAACTGCTCCTTTGTAAAATACGCCGTAAAAAGATTTAACGGTATCTGAAGCACAATGGTTTCATTTGGTTCCGGTGCATAGACAGAATGAACTTCATTGCTGTTAACGATTATAAAATCTCCGGCAGACAAATTGTACTCTTTCTCGTTTAAAAAAAAATGCAGACTCCCGCTTTTTACTGCAAATATTTCAATGGAACGATGCCAGTGTTTTTCACGGATATATTTTCCTTTGCTTCCCTCAAACAAAAATAACTTAAATGGAAGTCCCTTATCAGGAACGACCACTTCATGCTGGCAACTGTTTTCCTGTGTCATTTTTAATTATTGGAAGGATGCGGCATATACTGATATAACTGCATAGCCGTGGAAGCAATCGGCATGCTTTGTAATATTACTTTTCCCGGTCCATAAACAACCGTATTAAACAAGCCTTCCCCACCAAAGAGAACATTTCCAACTCCTTTTACGGTCACAACCTCCATACGGCAGCTATCTGACATTGCTGCCACATATCCGGTATCAACAATTTTGCAGTCTCCCGCCGGTATATCATAGGTATGGGCAGAACCATCTATTTCAAGAAAAACTTTACCACTTCCTGTAAACTTCCGCATCAGAAAACCTTCTCCACCAAACAATCCTCTTCCAAGCTTCTGCTGAATATAAACTTCGCTTGTCACATTACCAACCGATGCCAGATAAGCTCCTTTTTGAATAATAATACCATTCCCCGGTGTAATATCCACTACAAGAATAGAGCCAGGAAATTTTGAAGAAAATGCAATTTCTCCTGCGCATCTGGCAACATATGTATTGGTAAATGCACTCTCCTTCGTCAACATTCTGCCAAGCATCCTGCCGATACTGCCTGCATTTGTCTGCATCTCAATCTCATTGTCCATCCATGACATTGCCCCCGCTTCACATTCAATCTGTTCCCCCTGGTTTAACTGTATTTTTAGTACCGGTAAATTACCGCCTTCTATTGTATAGTTCATAATTCTTCTCCTTCTATCTTTTGGTCGCTGCTGTGGCAATTTCTTCCATATTATATTATGATTGCATCACTCAATAATATCCTGCCATTTTGTTTTTATAATTTATTTCTATTATAGATATTTTTATTTTTGCTGTCTACCTTCCGGCACAAAAAGAAATATTATTTTTATTATAAAACAAAAAAAATAAGGAAACCCTTGATTTCAAAGATTTCCTTGATAAAAAACAGAGCGGGTGATGGGAATCGAACCCACGTATCCAGCTTGGAAGGCTGGTGTTCTACCATTGAACTACACCCGCAT
>CAKRCJ010000236.1 GCA_934307185.1 uncultured Roseburia sp. | reverse complement strand
GATTATGCATTGGTAGAGTTGATTTTTTCTGTTACAGATGAGAGACAGAAAGAAATGTTAAGAGAGCTTGATGTTTTCCCGGAAAATGACCAGGTCATTTTAAGCAGGAAAATTGTGAAGAGCCGTGGCGTCGCAAAAGTAAATTCTGAGAGCGTATCGGCATCCAAAATGAAAGAAATTGCAGCAATCTTAATTGATATTCACGGGCAGCATGAACACCAGTCACTTTTGTCAAAAAAGAAGCATTTAGAAATTCTTGACGATTACGCAAAAGAAGAGCTTTGCGGGTGGAAGGAAAAGTTAAAAGAAAATTACCGAAAATACCGCAGCCTGCTGCAGGAATTAAAAGAGGCAGATGTAGACGAAGAGGAGAGGCTCCGTGAGATTTCTTTTTTGGAATATGAAATAAACGAGATTGAAGAAGCAGGTCTTACGGAAGGTGAAGATGATGCATTAGAAGCTGATTACCGTAAATTCAGCAATGGCAAAAAGATTATGGAGGCAGTGAATGCTGCTTATTATTATACGGGAAATCAGGAGGAGAATGTTTCGGAACTGACCGCTAGGGCATTGCGGGAATTGAACGCGGCAGCTGCCTATGACGAGCAGGTAAAAGGTTTAGAGGAGCAGCTTTTAGAGATTGACAATCTGGTGAATGATTTTAACCGTGAGATTGCAGATTATATTGCAGAAACGGAATTTGATGATGAGAGCTTTTACCGTATTGAGAAACGGTTAGATGAAATAAATCATTTAAAATCAAAATATGGCGGCTCTATTTCTGAGATATTGTCGGAATTGGAGAAAAAACAGCGACGTTTACAACAATTGCAGGATTTTGACCAGTATTTGGAAGATTTGAAGAAAAAACTTGCAGATGCAGAAAAAGAGTTAAAAAAATATTGTGACAAGGTTTCCTCTATTCGCCGGAAATATGCCAAAACTTTAACAAACGCAGTAACGGATGCATTAAAGGATTTGAATTTTCTTGATGTAAAATTTGAAATGAAGTTCGACAAAACTTCGGATTATACTGCAAACGGAACGGATGAACCGGAGTTTTTAATATCCACCAATCCGGGAGAGCCTTTAAAACCGTTAGGGAAAGTGGCATCGGGAGGAGAGCTTTCAAGAATTATGCTTGCAATTAAAACGGTGCTTGCAGATAATGATGCAATTGAAACACTGATTTTTGATGAGATTGACAGCGGAATTAGTGGACGCACGGCACAGATGGTATCAGAGAAGATGAATGTTTTAGGCAGAAACCATCAGATTATCTGTATTACCCATCTGCCGCAGATTGCAGCAATGGCAGATGCGCATTATCTGATTGAAAAATCGGTGGAAAACCAGACAACCGTTTCAAAAATACGCAGATTGTCAGAGAACGAGAGTGTTGATGAATTAGCACGTATGCTTGGCGGCGTTGAGATTACGGATAAGGTAAAAGAAAGCGCAAGAGAGATGAAAGAGCTTGCAATGAAAAAGAAAGCCTGACCTGTTTTATACCAATATCTTACATGACAGAAAAGATTTAAAAAGAGCAAAGAAGTGCATAATAAAAGAAGTACATAGCAGATATGTACTTCTTTTTTTTACGAAAATTTGCAGGAGATAAGTCATATGGGAAAATATAAAAGCTTTTTTATAAAAATAGCATATATTGGTTATTGTATTGTATTTCTTTTTGCACTTCAAACGTTTGAACAGTCTATTCCGGATAAAATGTATGTAAAAGCGGGAGAAGAGATTTCTTACCAGTTCCAGGTGCCGGTGACAGTGGTTATGCAGGATGAAAGTGTACAGGCAGTACAGAATAAAAATAGAGCCGAACAGTCGTATTTTATTACGTGCAGGCTTTTTGGCATCTTTCCGGTGAAAGATGTGGAAGTTATGTTAGTGGAGGGAGAAGCCGTTTATGCTGGCGGCAATCCGATTGGCATTTATGTAGAGACAGATGGGGTGTTAGTAATTGGAACAGGAGAGATTGAATTAACAGACGGAACCAAAAGCAGTCCGGCAGAAAATATTATAAAAGCCGGTGATTACATTGTAAGCATAAATGGAGAAAAAATAACGGAAAAAGAACAACTGCAGCAGCTTGTGAATGCAGATGGCGGAAAAAAAGAAGTAATAGGATTAAGAAGGGATGGTGCTTACCTTGAGGTAGGAGTAAGCCCGGTGAAAGATGCGAATGGCAGTTATCTGCTTGGTATCTGGGTAAGGGATGATCTGGCGGGAATAGGCACGCTTACTTATTATGATGAAAATGGAAATTACGGGGCGCTTGGACATGCTGTGAGTGACGGTGATGTCGGCCAGAAATTAGAGGCAGAAAAAGGTTGGATTTATACAGCAAGCATTATCGGCGTAAAGCGCGGAGAAAAAGGAAATCCGGGGGAACTGTCGGGGCTGATTGATTATCAGGAAAAAAATTGTCTTGGCACGATTGAAAAAAATACAGACATTGGTATTTATGGCACTTTAGATGGAAACGTTTCGGCAATGCCGATTGGAAGCTATTATAATATTTGTTATAAACAGGATATTCATCCGGGAACCGCATATATTATCTCAGGACTTGCCGGGGAACAGAAACAGTATGAGATAGCGATTGAAACACTTGATTATAGCGGAAAGGAAAAAAATAAAGGAATTTTATTTACTGTAAAGGATGAGGAGCTGTTAAAGCTCACAGGGGGAATTGTACAGGGGATGAGCGGCAGCCCTATCATTCAGGACGGAAAAATAATCGGTGCTGTGACACATGTATTTGTCAATGACCCGGCAAAAGGATATGGGATTTTTATTGAGACGATGTTAGAACAAAATTAGCAAAAAGAAATATTTTGCGTTTTTTTGGAATAATGATAGAATAGAAGAGAAATGTGACAGGAAAAATTGTAAAAAAAAGTCCTTTGAAAAACTTGCCGACGAAGTTCGACAAATTCTTTCAAAGTAGAATGAGTATGCTGATAGTACATGAGGGCAGCAGGTTTTGGTAAAAAACTTCTGTCAGCATAGTGTTTTAAATCAGCAGGAGGACCAGCATGGAAAAACTAAATGTAGCAATCGCGGATGATAATGAGAGAATGTTACGGTTACTTGGAGTAATCGTTGAAAGCGATGAAGAATTAAATGTCGTTGGAACTGCTAAGGATGGGGAAGAAGCGTACAAGGTGATAAAGGAAAAAGAACCGGATGTAGTTCTTTTGGATATTGTAATGCCGAAATTGGATGGACTTGGGGTTTTAGATCGTGTAAATCACGACAAAACGATAAAAAAGCATCCAACATTTATTATGATTAGTGCAATTGGACAGGAAAAGATTACAGAGGATGCGTTTGAGCTTGGGGCAGATTATTACATTATGAAACCTTTTGATAATGAGATGGTATTAAATCGTATCAAACGGGCAAAGACAGCTCCAAATCCAAAAGGTACAGAGCAGAGGAAAGTAAATGCGTATGAAAAGGCACAGGATGTCAGTGACAGGAATTTAGAAGCTGATGTGACAGAAATTATACATGAAATAGGAGTACCGGCACATATTAAGGGGTATCAGTATTTAAGAGATGCGATTGTTATGTCCGTAAATGACATGGATATGTTAAATTCTATTACAAAAATTTTATACCCGACTATTGCAAAAAAATATCAGACGACATCAAGCAGGGTAGAACGTGCTATCCGCCATGCCATTGAGGTCGCCTGGAGCAGAGGAAAAATGGATACGATTGACGAAATGTTTGGTTATACGATTCATAATGGAAAGGGAAAACCGACGAATTCAGAATTTATAGCACTAATTACCGACAGAATACGGTTGGAGTATAAAATGTATTAGTTCTTTTCAGGTTGAAGAAAAAGAGTTATAATATTCTTAAGATTTCGGATTAATTCTGGGACTTGGAGGGTTTATAACATGAAAAAAATATTATTTGCTGCTTCAGAAGCTGTACCTTTTATAAAAACAGGAGGCCTTGCAGATGTGACGGGTTCATTGCCGAAGTATTTTGACAGGAATAAATATGATGTACGTATCATTATGCCGAAATATCTGTGTATGGAAGACCGTTTCAGAGGACAGCTTCATTTTAAATGTCATTTTTATGTGAATTTAAGCTGGCGGAAAC
>CAKRCJ010000235.1 GCA_934307185.1 uncultured Roseburia sp. | reverse complement strand
CCGAACCGTCACTAATTCCGCCGAGAATACCACCGGCATGATTTGTTGTTTTTACAACAGAATCATTTTCGCTCATCCGGAAAGCATCGTTATTATTTTTTCCGGTTGCTTTTGCAACGTCAAAACCGTCTCCAATTTCAAATCCTTTGACTGCACCGATTGACATTACTGCCTTTGCGAGATTTGCATTTAATTTTTCAAAAACCGGGTCACCAATACCGGCAGGAACACCCTTTATAATACATTCCACAACACCGCCGGAGGAATTCTGTTCTGCAATGCAGGCTTCTAAATAAGCCATGGCATTTTCTGCTGCGTCAATATCCGGCATATAGACTGGATTTTTTGAAATGGCATCTGCATCAAAATTCCCTGCGCTTATCTGGATTGGGCCGATGGATTTGGCATATGTTAAAAAAGAAATGCCAAGCTGATTTAAAATTTTAACAGCGATTGCACCGGCAGCGACACGTCCGATGGTTTCCCTGCCGGAGGAACGTCCGCCACCGCGGTAGTCACGGAACCCATACTTTGCATCAAAGGTGTAATCGGCATGTCCCGGACGATAGTAGGAAGCAATCTCGCTATAATCTTTCGACTGTTGATTATGGTTAAAAACAATAAGGGAAATCGGTGTTCCCGTTGTTTTACCTTCAAAAACACCGGATAAAATCTCTACCGCATCGTCTTCTTTTCGCGGGGTGGTGAATTTCGACTGTCCAGGTTTCCTGCGGTCTAAAAACTTCTGGATATCCTCCTCACATAAAGACAGTCCTGCCGGGCAGCCGTCCACGACAACACCGACACCTTTCCCATGGGACTCCCCCCATGTCGTGATTTTAAATATATTTCCAAATGTAGAGCCAGCCATATCAATTGTTCCTTTCGTAGATATATTATTTAGGTAATTGCGAAACTCATAGAATAAGTGCAATCACCTAAGATTATATTAATTATAAAAGATTTCCCTTTGCGTGACAATAAGAATATGGTAGAATGTGAAATGCGAATAGAAACAGAAGGAGGTTTCCATGGGGGAACAATATCTTGTGAAAAAAATAGATGAACCGGTAAAATGGGCAGTTACTGTTCCCGGTTCAAAAAGCATGACAAACCGTGCACTGCTAATGGCGGCACTCTCAGACGGAACCGTGCAGTTAGATGGTGTGCTTTTTTCGGATGACTCGAGATACTTTATTAAATCTTTGCAGTCGCTTGGATTTTTTGTGGAGGCAGACGAGAAAAAGAAGCGGGTTATGGTGCGCGGGGAAAATGGAAATATCCCGAAAAAGGAAGCGGAAATTTATGTGGGAAGTGCCGGAACAGCCGCACGTTTCCTGACTGCAATGCTTGGAATGTCGGATGGGGAATATGTGATTTTAGCATCGGAGCAGATGAAAAAAAGACCGATGCAGGATCTTTTTCTATTGTTAGAGCAGACGGGGGCGCAGATTGTATATCTAGAGCAGGTAGGTCATCTTCCGGTTAAAATTACGGGCAGATGTAACAAAAATCAGATAGAAAATGATGCCTGCATGAAGGTAAAGCTTGACATCAGCAAAAGTACACAGTTTTTGAGTGCCATGCTTTTGATTTCACCAATGGTTCGTCAGGGGCTTTGCATAGAGATTACAAGTGAAAAAACCGATGGCTCGTATATCCGCATTACAAGGGATATGATGAAGCATTGGGGTGTTTTGGTAGAATTTGACGGAAGAAAATATACTGTAAAAGAAAATGCTTCTTATCGTATGTCACAGTATGTTATTGAACCGGATATGTCGGCAGCCTGTTATTTTTATGCGGCAGCGGCAATTACCGGAGGAGAGACGTTAGTTTACAATGTGCATCTTGACAACACACAGGGGGATTTGAAATTTTTAAGTGTGTTAGAGCAGATGGGGTGCAGTGTTTGCGACAGTGAACAGGGAATTGTGGTGAAAGGTCCAAAAGACGGAAAACTGAAGGGTATTGACATTAATATGAATGATTTTTCAGACCAGACAATGACGCTTGCTGCGATAGCACCATTTGCATCAGAGCCGGTACATATTTCTGGAATTGGGCATATCCGGTTACAGGAGTCGGACAGAATACATGGCATTGTGACGGAATTACAAAGAGCAGGAATCCGCTGCGAAGAAGAAGCGGATGCAGTAACTGTTTATCCGGGTTCTCCACATACTGCGGTAATAGAAACCTACGATGACCACCGTATGGCAATGGCATTTTCACTTCTGGGGCTTAAAGCAGAGGGAATTGTGATTGATAACCCGATGTGCTGTAAAAAAACATTTGAGGACTATTTTATCATTTTAAGCAGCCTTACCGGCTAAGTTACCTGTTTATATCGATGATTACAAATGTAAAATAATTATTTGAAGGTGGCTGTGAAACTCATAGATAATGTAAATGGATTGAGTTTTGCAAACGCTTGGAAAATAACAGAAAGAAAAGGAGTTAAAAATTGTACGAATTATTAAAAGAAGAAGGAAGGGCAAAACGTGGTGTATTTCACACCGTACACGGGGATATTCAGACACCGGTATTTATGAATGTCGGAACTGTTGCAGCAATCAAAGGTGCGGTGTCCACGGAAGATTTAGAGCAGATTAAATGTCAGGTTGAGTTATCCAACACTTATCATCTGCATGTTAGAACCGGGGATAAGCTTATTAAAGAGATGGGCGGACTGCATAAATTCATGGTCTGGAACCGTCCAATTCTTACGGATTCCGGCGGATTTCAGGTATTTTCTTTAGCCGGACTTCGAAAAATTAAAGAGGAAGGGGTTTATTTCCATTCCCATATTGACGGCGCAAAAATTTTCATGGGACCGGAGGAAAGTATGCAAATTCAGTCTAATCTTGCATCTACAATTGCGATGGCATTTGACGAATGTCCGCCGGCGCTTGCAGAGCGTCCTTATGTGGAGGCTTCTGTTGCAAGAACCACAAGATGGTTAGAACGTTGTAAAATAGAGATGAACCGGCTGAATTCTTTAGAGGATACCATTAATAAAAATCAGATGTTATTTGGAATTAATCAGGGAGCCATTTATCCGGATATCCGAATTGACCATGCAAAGAGAATATCTGAGTTGGATTTGGACGGTTATGCCGTAGGTGGACTGGCGGTTGGAGAGACGCATGAGGAAATGTATCATATTTTGGATGAGACTGTTCCATATTTACCGAAAAATAAGCCAACCTATCTGATGGGGGTTGGAACGCCGGCAAATATCTTAGAAGGTGTGGAAAGAGGAATAGATTTCTTTGACTGTGTGTATCCTTCCAGAAACGGACGCCACGGCCATGTTTATACCAATCAGGGAAAAATCAATCTGTTTAACCAGAAATACGAAAAGGATATGAAGCCAATTGAGGAAGGCTGTCAGTGTCCGGCTTGCCGCAGATACAGCAGGGCATATATCAGACATTTGTTAAAAGCAAAAGAAATGCTTGGAATGAGATTATGTGTGCTTCATAACCTGTATTTCTACAATACAATGATGGAGGAAATCAGAGACTCCTTAGATGACGGTAATTTCAAAGCCTATAAAGAGGAGAAGCTTTATAACATGGGACAGATTGACCGTGAAAGAGAAGCCTCCGGTCAGAAGAAGTATCATTAATGAAAAAGTTTCAGGCATGATTTCAGGCACAAATGAATGTTCCGGCAGGCAGAATAGAAATATTTTATAAAATTATCTGGAAAAGCTTGCCGAAAAAGGTGGTTTTGTGTACAATGTGTTATAGTTTCAAAAAATACCGGAATGGATAAATCCGGTGTTAGAGAGCAATAAGTGATTTAGGAGGAAGCAAGATGTTATCAATCTTAGCAGCAGAGAGTTCCGGCGCATATGGTATGGGTGGAATGATTCTCTGGTTAGTTATTTTATTTGCATTTATGTATTTCTTTATGATTCGTCCACAGAAGAAAGAGACACAGAAGAAGAATGCAATGTTATCTGAGCTTGCAACAGGAGATACTGTATTAACTACAAGTGGTTTTTACGGAACTGTCATTGATATCACAGACGATACTGTAATTGTCGAATTCGGAAGCAACAAAAACTGCCGTATTCCGATGCAGAAATCTGCAATTGCAGCAGTTGAGAAGCCGGAAGAGGCATAAGATAACACGGAAATAATAGCAAAGGCTGTCACACTATCTTAGTGGGGCAGCTTTTTAC
>CAKRCJ010000234.1 GCA_934307185.1 uncultured Roseburia sp. | reverse complement strand
TACCTATTCTATAACCAATCATAACCACTGTCAATCTTTTTATAATATTTTCACATTGTTTTCTACAAAATATTTTTCCCCTGTTCTTGGGTCTGTTTTTTCCTCAGATAAAAAATCAAAGGTAAAACCGCAGGCATACTGCAAGGCATGGGAAGCATCATTTTTTACACGATTACTCGCCAGAAACTTTGCTGCGCCCTGCTTTTTGGCTTCTTCCGTAAGCGCATTTAACACCTGCTTTCCATACCCTTTGTGTACAAACTTTGGACCAATCGCAATTCCTGTTTCTTCATAACTATTATTTTCCAGCGGACGCATGCCCGCAAAACCGATTGCTTCGCCTGTTTCTTTTAAATATATGAGCAGTGCATACTTATTTTTCTTCTGAAATTCTATCGTCCGAAGCATACGTTCCTTTGCTTCTTCCTCATTTTCCGTCCATTTCCAGAGCATGTATTTTGCAGTTTCCTCATGCCGCCATACATTGTGATAAATTGTCTGCCAGTCCTTGAATTCTGCTTTCTTTAAAATAAGGTCTTTTGTTTCTAACTTTACGTTGGAATAATCTTCCGCCATTTTGTTTCTCCTCTTATACATCTTCCCTCATTATTTTTCTAAGCATTGGTTCTTCGTCCAACTGCACGTTTTCAAATTTCTTATAAAACCGGTCGGCATTCTCATTTGTCGCACGAATGAGATAATACTGGTAAATATTATGCTTTGCACAGTCTTTTTCAAATTCTGCAAACAGTTGTCTTGCCACCCCGTTATGCCGGTATTTTGGAAGAACATATACCCAGTTGACATATGACATTCGATATCCGTCCTGCATACAGCCATAAAAATGATATTCTATCCTTCCTATCACTTGATTGTCTTCCATTGCTAGAATGGAGGTGGATTTCTGGTAAAACGGGTCTTTTAATCTCGCTCTTATTCCCTCTTCATCAAACTTTTCTGCAGTCATCATATCCGGCTCCTGCTCCATTGCAAGTTTTAGATAAGTAAGATACTGCTCAATATTTTCTTCTTTTAGTGTTTCAAAATACATTATTTTTCCTCCCAGATATGTAAAACTACACATTAGTCAAATATAATATTCAAGCTTAAAAATATACATATTTTTCAGGAAATCAGCACTGCCCTTGCAACACTTCTTCCGCTTTCTGTCCGCATATTTTTTTCCAGAAAGTTTTCAATGTTTTGTCTGCTGTATCCGCTTTCACAGGCATTTACAATATAATCAGCTTCAATTAAAATCTGATAATCCATGCCCTCAATATTATCGTAGGTATGATGATGTCCCACCAGATATGCCACGCGGTTAATCTGTTTTTCTGTCATTCCGGTACCTGATAAAAATTCCGCGACAAGCGGTATTCCCTCTTCTTCCTGATATTTGCCATTTGTATTTCCATATTTTTTACGGCAGAGCGGGCATGCAATGTCATGCGTAATCGCAGCCACTTCGAGAATGTACTGCGTCTCATCGTCTATGTTTTCCAATTCACCAATCATTTTCGCGTAACTCCATACATGAAGGAAGTGGTCGATATCGTGAATATTTCCTTCTGAGAACTCTATCATTTTTTTCATAATCTGTGCAATTTCCATTTTATGTTTCCTCCGCTTACTGCTCGTCCTGTCTTATCAGCTTTATGATATACTCTGTGGTGCCTTCTTCCAATTCTTTTTCTCCATTTTCAAAAAATCCATGGCTATGATAAAAAGCACGCGCCCTTGTATTTTTTTCCAATGCCCATAATTGATTTGCGCCAAAATTCGAAATTGCATATTCAATTAATTCTTTTCCTATTCCGCCGCTCTGAAAACATGGGTCAACATATAATTTTCTGATTTCTGTTCTGCAAATTTCCAGAAAACCTTTCACAATGCGATGTTCTTCCGCCACAAATAAAGTATCTAAAACTTCTTCTTTTCCAAAATAATTATCTATGACTGACATAACCTGCAACTCTCCAAACGAGAATGCTTCCGATTTAAAAATCGGAAAGTAATTGATACGGTTATTAAAAACAAAGATTTCCGCAATGCGTGACAAATCCTCTTTTGCTGCTTTTCTGATGTTCATTTTCCTCCACCTCTCAAATCCCCCGGAACTGTTTCCACTTTCCGGATTTCTGACTCCGGCTCTAATGCATGCAAATGCAAAAATGCCGGTGTTATCAAAAATATAAGCAGGTTCCAAGCTTGTTAAAATTGCAAAAAATAAAATTGATTTCTGTTGCCTTTACTCTATTGCCCTATTCTTTCTGTAATCAGTTCAACCCACGCAATCTCAAAGCCTGCTTTTGCAGCAACATGCTGTGATGCAAGATTTGAAAAACTTGTTCCATAATATGGCACAATACCTTTTTGAAGAATATCTCCTTTAAGAATGGATACAAGTCCCGATGCGATATGCCTGCCCTCAAATTCCTTATTCACATTAATCCCAATCTGCCAAAAAGAAGGGCTGTCAGCACTGGCTCCTGCCATACCAACAATCTCATTATCTATAATTGCTGCAACTGCAAGTACATCTGGAGACACTTCATTAAAGCAAAATGCTTCATCAAATCTGTCATCATCTTTAAATTGAAGAATTTCTTCCTGATTGTATTTTTTTATTTTAACCCCATTTATTTCGTACACATGATTATCCTTTGGGATAAAAAATGGATGTGCTGTTTTTACCCTATAGCCTTCTTCCTTTAAAATTTCATCCAGTTCTCTGAAATTTGCAATATCCATAAACCAGTTTCCCAGTTTATCACAAAACTTCTCTCTACACACATCAATAACTTGTTTTTTCCCGGTAAATATCAGTTTTCCATTTACAGCAATTACCTTTAAGATACAATCATCCGCTTCTTCAAACCGCCTTCTGCCTTCCAGTTGCTTATATTCCGTAAAATGATTTTTATTATCCTTAATATCTGAAACAAAACAGCAATAGTCCGTTGCCAGCTGTCGATATAATTTTTCTTTTATCCCGTCCATATCCGTCACCTCACGCTATGATAAACTAATTTATTTATGTTTATCTTACCATGTTTTGTCCCGTCTGGCATAGTTTTGTTACGAATTGCACGAAAAACTACTTTATTTGTTTTTTTCCAGTAACTTCCGGTAACTGCTGTCTATTCCGATTGCCCCAAGCGGCGCAGTAATGATGATTGCTAAAACTGCGACGGACAGCACAATTTTTCCACAGGAAAGTCCTGCAGCAAGAGGAGCCGAGCCGATTGCCGCCTGGACAGTTGCTTTCGGCAGATAGGCAATCACGCAAAATAATCTTTCTTTCCAGTTAAGTTTTGTTCCTGTCATACAGATAAGGACGCCAACTGTGCGGAAAATTAATGCGGTAAAAATCATAAGAACCGCTGCAAATCCGGCACTCAACGTATAACGGATATCAACTGCCGCACCAACTAATACAAAAAGCACCACCTCTGCTGCCAGCCACAGTTTTCCGAATTTTTCCGATAATCTTTTGGATACAAATTCCGGGCTTTTCCTTTTTATGACACATGCCATTGCAACGACTGCAAGCAGTCCGGATACGGAAACTTTCCCATCCAGCCAGCCTTCTATCGCAACAAGCAGAAAAGAAAAACCAAGCACAATGATTACTTTCATGCTGTTTCGCACACAATGCTTTCTCGCGTAAGCTGTCTCAAAGAAAAGGTAAAGCCCATATCCCACGGCAGCTCCCAAAAGGACGCCAAGCACAATCGAAACCGGGATATTAAAAAAATCAAGCACATTTGCCCCACCGCCCTCTGCAATGCTTAAAAAGGTCGTAAACAGTACAATTACAAAAATATCGTCACAGGAAGCCCCTGCCATAATCATTTGCGGAATGGCTTTTTCGGTACCATATTTTTTCTCCATCAGCGTTACCATTCTGGGAATTACAACCGCTGGAGACACCGCCCCAAGGACGGCTCCCATTACAGCTGCCTCCACCCGGGTTATTCCAAGAATTGCCGGAGCGCATAACACATACCCGATAATCTCAAAGGACGCCGGAACAAACGATAATAAAACGGCGGAACGCCCTGCCTTTTTCAAGTCTTTTAAGTCGAGAGACAGTCCAGCCTTTAGCAAAATGATAATCAGTGCCATTTTCCTTAAATCCGCCGAAATGGACAGTATAGACGGGTCGAGTAAATCAAGTACATATGGACCT
>CAKRCJ010000233.1 GCA_934307185.1 uncultured Roseburia sp. | reverse complement strand
TAATAGCATATCATGAAGTAGAGAGCGGAATCAGCGAAAGAAAGGCAATAGAGCGGTTTGGAGAGCGATGTGGACTGCATCGTTACCGGAAGTTTGCCAGTTTACTGACACAGAATTTGCAAAAGGGAACGAGAGGGTTGACCGCACTTTTAGAAGCTGAAGTTTCGGAGGCATTCGAAGAGAGAAAAAATATGGCAAAGAAATACGGAGAGGAAGCAGGAACAAAAATGCTGTTTCCTATGATGATAATGTTTGCAATTGTGATAGTGATTATTATGGTGCCGGCATTAATATCATTATAGATATTTCCTGAGGATATAATGGCAGTGAAAAAGAAAGGATGGTTTTTATATGAAAAAACAAATAATGGATACCGCAAAACAGTTTATAGAAGATGAAAGCGGTGTGGGCGTTGTAGAACTTATACTTATTCTGGTGGTTTTGATTGGGTTGGTTATTATTTTCAAGAAACAGCTGACAAGTTTGGTAAACAGAATTTTTGACACAATTAACAGTAAGGCGGGAACAATATTGTGAAAAAAGGAAGTCTTACAATTTTTTCTGCAATGTGTATGATGTTTGTAATATCGGCACTGTTTGTTTTGTTAGAGGCAGCCAGAGTATATGGTTTAAATCAGTACGGTGAATGGAAAAGTGAACAGGGAATTGAGTATGCAGCAGCAGAATACCAGCCTTATTTGTGGAGTGAATATCAGCTTTTAATGTTAGACGGCGGATACGGAACAGAAGCTTTTGATATAGGAAAAGTTACCGGAAGAGTACGGAAAGCCGCTTTGGACAGAACAGATTATACAGGTGGCAGGAAAAACACTGCCGGAGCAGATTTATTTGAGTTACAGCTATCACATATTTATGAACCGGAATATGTACTTGTTACAGATGAAGCCGGGACAGTTTTTTTAGATATGCTGGCTTCTTATATGGAAAAAAAGCTTCCAAAGCAAATAGCCAGAGAAGTTTATGAAAAATTTCAAAATTTAGAACAGGTGCAAAAGGAAAGTCCCAATATAGATGAGGCGATTGATAAAGCACAAAATAGCATTGAAGCAGCAAGAGAAGGTACAGAAAATACAGACATTCCTCAAATGGATGAAAATCCGTTTGAGGTTGCGAAAGAAATTAAAAGTACATTAAAGCTTTCTGCAATTGGTTTTATTATTCCGGATGTTGAAACAATATCGACAAAAACAGTAGATTTTAAGAAGATGATTGAAAACAGAGAACTTCAAGCAGGTAATACAGCATACAATACGGAGAGTGACTGGTATCGAAAAATGTTGTCCGTGGAGTATATAATGATGCATTGTTCACGTTATGGCAAAGAAAGCGAAGACCATGCACTTGATTACGAACTGGAATTTATAATCGGTGGGAAAAATGAGGATAGAAAAAATCTGGAGGAAGTGATAAATAAGTTACTCTTAAGCAGGACGGCCGCTAATATTTCATATTTACTCAGTGATGCAGAAAAAATGGCAGATGCCAATGTTATAGCTATGTCATTGGCAGGATTTTCCGGCAATCCGGCAATTGTAAAAGCTGTTGAAATTGCTATTGTTGGAGCATGGGCATTCTTAGAGGGAGTACAGGATGTCCGGGCACTGTTAATGGGAGGAAAGATAGCACTTATAAAAACAGCGGAACAGTGGACAACAAATCTGTCTCATTTAAAAGAATCTTTTCATGTAACTTCCCGCGCAAAAGAATGTAAAAATGGATGGAGGTATGAGCAGTATTTAAGGCAGATGCTGTTTTTTACGGAAAATGAAACACTTGCATACCGCATGTTAAATATTATGGAACAGAATTTACGGGCAACAGATGAATATAAAGACTGCCGGATGGATGATATGATAGTCAGCTTTAATTACAGGATGGAATTTTCTGCCACCCCATTATTTTCTACAATGTCTTTGATTGAGCCAAAAAGAGTAAAGGAAATAATAATTCAAAAAGAAAAAGGCATTTCTTATATGCCGTAAGAAAGGCAGGTGCACGCGGGTGTCTCTTAACAAATTAAAAATAAAACAAAAAATAATAAATTCTCTCCCTGAAAGATATCATTTCAGAAAAATCTGCCGGATCAGGCAGAAAACAAAAGAGGCACCCGCGTGCATCTGCCCAAATGGTTCTATGACAGTAGAAGCTGCTGTAATAATTCCACTTTTAACCTGTCTGCTGGTATTTATTTTGTTTTTTTTCCGGATAATGCAGGTGCAGCTTGTTGTTCAGTCTGCACTACAAAATACAGGAAGAAAACTTGCAGTATATACTTCCATTCTGGAAAAAACTAAAGATGATGCAAAGCAGACCGGGAGCGAAGCAAATTATCGGGTTGCAGCAAAGAGTCTTTTTGTATTAAATGCAGGAAAAAGTGAACTGATAGAAAGATTTGTGCAGGGAGGAATAACAGGAGTCAGTCTGCTTGAGTCTGAATTTTCAGGTGATGAAATATATCTTAAAGCAAGTTATCAAATGAAATTTCCGGTAGACTTGTTTGGAAAAAAAGCTTTTTATATTACACAAAACAGTCTGCACCGTAAATGGACAGGATGGAGTGATGCAAACTTAAAGGATGGTGAAGTCTGGGTTTATATTACAAAAAATGGTCGTGTCTATCATAAAACATCTTCCTGTACCTATTTGAAATTATCTATTCAGTCGGTTGAAGAAGGAAACATTACACAATATAGAAATGAAAATGGACAAAAATACCGAAAATGTAATGAATGTGCGGAAAAAGAAGGCGTTTTTAGTAAGGTATATATTACAAATTATGGAGACTGCTACCATAGAGATTTGAACTGCGGTGGAATAAAAAGAACAATTGAAATAATAAGACTGTCTGAAACAGGGGGAAAAGGTGCATGTTCGAAATGTTGGAATTAATAAAATGGACAGTTCTTTTGGCGGGTTTATCTGTTATGGCGTTAATTGATTGGAAAAAGCAAAAAATCTATCTTCTAATGGTAATTGTAATTGGGTGTGTTGGGTTAGGAATTCATATTTTTTTAATGGATATGACAATTGCAGACATATTTTTTGGTGTATTACCGGGAGTTATTATGTTGCTTTTGGGATATTTTACAGAGGAACATATTGGATATGGGGATGGATTTACTTTTATTATGACAGGAATTTATCTTGGTGGAAGAAAAAATTTAACTTTATTAGTAATATCTTCTGTGCTGGCAGGATTTTATGCTTTGATTTTGTTGATTATCAGAAAGAAGAATAGACAGGACAGAATAGCGTATATTCCTTTTGTATTACTGGGATATATCATATTGATGATATAGAGGAGGGAAAATGAAAGGCAGTTTTACTATAGAGGCATCTATTTTGGTACCACTTACTATTATGGTTATGATTTTTGCAATTAAGAGCGGAGTTACGCTATATGAAGAAACAAAAGAGCAGGTTGAATTATTAGAGGAACAAAAAACATCAGATATTATAGAGATAATGTATCGTACAAAGAATATATTGGATATGAAGGAAATATTTTATGAAAGTAAGTTATAAGAGAGATATTACCAAAAGTTTTATGTGCATTACATGTGAGGATGAATGGAGTTCGTTTGAAAAAGAGTTATTGGTGCGAAGTAAAATCCGGGGGCTTCTTGGTGTATGTGTTACAAGTGAAAATGATGAAGCGGTCTGTTGGTATGATATTACAGGTAAGCAGGATTTGAACGGAATACTGGAGAATAAGTATATTGAAAAAGAAATGTTTCTGCAGCTGTTAATATGTCTGTGCGACGTGTTAGAACAAATGGAAAGCTATTTATTATCAGTAGATGCACTAAAACTTGGCCCAGAATATATCTTCTGGGATTATAAAAAACAGGCGTATGAGTTTTGCTACAATCCGGCAAAAAATCAAATTGCGGATGAGTTTCAATGCCTGATGGAGTTTTTGCTGACGAAAATAAATCATAACGACAAAGAGGTTGTTAAAATTGCATATCAGGTATATGACGAGTCAATAAAAGCCGGGTATAGTATTTTGTCAGTAAGAGAAAAGTTGTTAACAGAAGAAAGTGGAAAAGAGAATGGGGGCACAGAAAGCATAGAAAAAGAACCGGATATAAATAATCGGTTTGAATATGAAAAGGAAGACAAGACATTAATTACTGAACAACAGGGGATACCACCTGTACAGGAACAACCCATTAAGGTAAT
>CAKRCJ010000232.1 GCA_934307185.1 uncultured Roseburia sp. | reverse complement strand
GTCGTATTTTCCGGCACCAAGATTTTGTCCACAGTAAGTTGCCATCGCAGTGCCAAGTGTCGGCATGGTCTGGGTAGAAAGGTTTTCGACCTTTGAGGCAGCCGTAAATGCCGCAACGACGCTCGAACCGAAGATATTGACAGCACCCTGTAAAATCATGGTTCCGATTGCTGTAATTGAGTAATTTAATGCCATTGGAATACCGATGGAGAGCATATTAAATACACCGTGGCCGTCAATGTAATAATCTTCTTTTGAAGTTTTTAAAATATCAAACTTGCGGAACATATAAATAAAGCAGAGCAGGGCGGAAACACCCTGTGCGATAATCGTTGCATAAGCAGCTCCGGCAGTGCCAAGCTTTACTACAATAATTAAAAATAAATCCAGCACAATATTTAAAAAGGAAGAGAGAATTAAAAAGTAAAGCGGTGTTTTACTGTCTCCAATTCCTCTTAAAATACCGGAGGCAACATTATAAGACATGGTAAGAATAATGCCTGCAAAAATCACCTTAATATAGGAATTGGCGAGATTTAAAATATTGTCCGGTGTTTTCATTAAAATTAACAGCTGTTTAGAAGCCGCTACGGTCGGGATGGTAAGAAGAATGGATACAATTACTGTCAGTATGAGAGACAGTGCGACATAGTGCTTTAACAGCTTGAAATCCTTTGCCCCGAAGGCATGTGAAACCATAACGCCAAAGCCCTGTGCAATTCCGTTTGCAAAGCCTAATACCAGAAACATCAGGCAGCCGGTGGAACCCACTGCGGCAAGTGCATTTTCGCCCAGATACTGTCCTACAATAATGGTATCGACCATATTATAAAACTGCTGGAAAATGTTTCCGAGCAAAACCGGAAGAGAGAATAACAAAATCATTTTAAGCGGGCTTCCGTTTGTCATATCCTTTGTCATCGTAAAAACTCCTTTATAAATAAAATTTTAATTTGTGCTTGCTTTTTTTTTATCGGCTCTTTAGTATAAGGCATAAGGTGTGAAAAAACAATCCATTTTTTTGTGAAAAAATAGCAAAAATTGTTTTTTTTATGGAAGGGAAAATATGCAGACCAATCTTGAATACTACAAAATTTTTTATTATGTTTCAAAATATAACAGCATTTCTCTTGCGGCAGAGTCTCTTTCCATTTCCCAGCCGGCAGTAAGCCAGGCAGTGAAGCATTTGGAGACAGATTTAGGCTGTGCGTTATTTGTACGCACATCAAAGGGTGTCCGGCTGACAAAGGAGGGAGAAGTGCTCTCTGATTATGTGAAAAAGGGCTATGAGACAATAAAGACCGGTGAAAAGAAATTGTCTGAGATGTTAAACTTAGATGCAGGTGAGATTTGTGTGGGGGCAAGTGACATGACATTACAGTTTTATCTGCTTCCTTATTTAGAAGCGTTTCATGACCGGTTTCCGCAGATTAAAGTAACGGTAACAAATGCGCCGACACCGGAAACCTTAAAACATCTGCAGGATGGAAAAATTGATTTTGGAATTGTCAGCACACCCGTCAATAATAAATATGATTTTAAAATAATACCGGTCCGTAAAATACAGGATGTTTTTGTTGCAGGAAAAAAATTTGAGTATTTAAAAGGTGGAAAGCTAAGCTATAAAGAATTGGAAAATCTTCCGGTCATGTGTCTGGAGGGAAGCACATCTACAAGAAAATATGTGGAGGACTATCTGGCAGAACGGGGCACCTTTGTCCGCCCGGAATTTGAGCTTGCAACCAGTGATATGCTGATCCAGTTTGCAGTGCGCAATCTTGGGGTGGCAAGCGTAGTTTCTGATTTTGCAGATAAATATTTTGAGACGGGAGAACTGTTTGCATTAAAATTTGATAAGGTGATACCGGAGCGTGAATTCTGCATTGTGTCGAATGAGAGAACACCAATGTCGGCGGCAGCAGAGAAATTGTATGATTTCCTGTTTTTAGAAAAGAATGAAATATAATGAAAAATTATGCCAAATATAATGAATATTAATTTTACTTATGACAACATATCGTGTATAATCATAAAGTAAAAACAGGAATGAGTGATGGTTTTTACAGCCATCACTTTTTTATTAGGAGGAAAATCAAATGGTTACAGCAGTAGTAGGCGCTAACTGGGGCGACGAGGGAAAAGGAAAAATTACAGATATGCTTTCAAATGAAGCGGATATCGTTATTCGTTTTCAGGGTGGAGCAAATGCAGGTCATACCATCGTAAACAACTATGGTAAATTTGCATTACACACATTGCCATCCGGCGTATTCCACAGTCACATTACCAATATTATCGGAAATGGTGTTGCATTAGATATTCCGAAGGTAATCAATGAGATTAAGTCTATCACAGACAGAAATGTGCCTGCACCAAAAATCATGATTTCAGATAGAGCACAGATTGTTATGCCTTACCATGTTCTTTTTGATCAGTATGAAGAGGAACGTCTTGGAAAGAACTCTTTTGGTTCAACAAAATCCGGTATCGCACCGTTCTATTCTGACAAATATGCAAAAATCGGTTTCCAGGTAAGCGAATTATTTGATGAAGAATTATTACAGGCAAAAGTAAAACGTACCTGTGAAACAAAGAATATTATGCTTGAGCATATGTACCACAAACCATTATTAAAGGAAGAAGAGTTACTCGCAACTTTACATGAGTACAGAGATATGGTAGCTCCATATGTCGGAGATGTTTCCTTATTCTTAAATAAAGCAATCAAAGAAGACAAGCACATCCTGTTAGAAGGACAGCTTGGAACATTAAAAGACCCGGATCATGGAATTTATCCAATGGTAACATCTTCTTCTACATTAGCAGCTTATGGTGCAATCGGAGCAGGTATTCCACCATATGAGATAAAAAAAATCGTAACTGTATGTAAAGCATATTCTTCCGCAGTCGGAGCAGGTGCATTTGTAAGTGAGATTTTTGGTGATGAAGCAGATGAATTAAGACGCCGTGGTGGTGATGGCGGTGAGTTCGGAGCAACAACCGGACGTCCAAGACGTATGGGCTGGTTTGACTGTGTTGCAAGTAAATATGGCTGCCGCCTGCAGGGAACAACAGATGTTGCATTTACGGTACTTGACGTATTAGGATATTTAGATGAAATTCCTGTCTGCGTTGGATATGATATCGACGGAGAAGTTACAACAGATTTCCCTGTTACTGCAAAATTAGAGAAAGCAAAACCGGTATTAAAGAAGCTTCCAGGATGGAAATGTGATATCCGTGGCATTAAAAAATACGAAGATCTTCCGGAAAACTGCAGAAAATACATTGAATTTATTGAAGAGCAGATTGGATACCCGATTACAATGGTTTCGAACGGACCAGGAAGAGAAGATATTATTTACCGCAATAAATAAGATAAGAGGCAGGTGTGCAGGGCACCCTGCCTTTTTGGATAAGAGAGGATTACATGATAAAAAATATAATTTTGGATGTAGGACGTGTCTTAGTTGCATGGGAACCGTTAGAAGCAATGAGAAAGCTTGGGTTTGATGAAGAAACAGTGGAGGCAGTTGCCAATGCAACCGTAAGAACACCGATATGGAATGAGGCAGACCGGGGTGTCTGGACGGATGAAAAAATCCTTTCAGCTGCTTATGAGAAAGCACCTTCTTATAAAAAAGAGATTAATGTATTCTGGGATAATATTGATTTGGCAATTACACAGTTTCCTTATACGAAAGAATGGATACAGAATATGAAAAAGCAGGGATTCAATGTTTATATTCTGTCTAATTACGGAGAATGGACTTACCGCAAGACAAAAGAAGATGCATTGAATTTTCTGCCGCTTGTGGATGGAGATATTTTTTCTTATACAATAAAAACAATAAAACCGGAAGAAAAAATTTACCGGACCTTACTGGAACGGTTTCAGTTAAAGCCGGAGGAATGTGTATTTATTGATGATATGCCGGAAAATATTGAGGGAGCAGAAAAACTTGGTATTCATGGCATCTGTTTCCACAATATCGAACAGGTGAGAGAAGATTTAAAGAAATACGAAGTATATGCATAAAAAATAACAGGTATAAATAAAAGAATATCATAAAAGCTGCCATCCGCGTGAAAAAGAACCGGATGGCAGTTTTTTATAAACAGCTTTCTCGTTTTGCCATATAATAGGGCAGTGATATTTTTAATGGGAGAGTATGACCGTTTTTGATGCGGTCAATTAAAATCTTGGCAGTCATTTTTCCCATTTCTTCAATTGGGATATGCATAGTTGTAAGCATAGGAGAAATGTAT
>CAKRCJ010000231.1 GCA_934307185.1 uncultured Roseburia sp. | reverse complement strand
GAAGTTGTTCGTGCTGGTAAAGTAAGAAGAGCTAAATTATTCTACTTAAGAGACCGTGTTGGTAAGAAAGCAAAAGTTAAAGAATTAGTAAAATAATTCAAAAACAGGAAAAGAGCTGTAGGAAGAACATCCGTTTTTTCTATAGCTTTTTTGCTTTATAAAGATGAAAAGAGGAAAAAGAGAAAATGAGTGCATCCGGTAAAAAGGAAAAAGACAAAGTTGTTATTATAATCATTCTGGCTGCAATACTTGTGTGCAGCATTGGATTTTTTGTTTATCATAAATGGAGTGTCAGACAAAAAGAGCTGGAGTTTGAAAAGATGCGTGAACAGGAAAAAATCGCAGCTGAGCAGCCGGCAACGGAAGTGGCAGCAGAGGAAGAAACCGAGACAGAGGAAGTGGATGACACCGTATATTGTGACCCGGTCTATGATTTTGATGAGCTTCATGCACAAAATGAAGACATTTATGCATGGATTGAAATTCCGGGAACAAAGGTAGACTACCCGGTGTTACAGTCTGAGACAGACAATTACTACTTAAACAGGAATGTCGATAACAGTACCGGATATCCGGGCTGTATTTATACCAATGCCTGCAATCAAAAAGATTTTTCCGATTATATTACAGTTCTTTACGGACATAACATGAAGAACAAAACAATGTTCGGAAGCCTTCATTCGTTTGAAGATGAAGATTTTTTCAATGAGAATGATAAAATTTATGTTTATACAGAGGACAGACGTCTTACTTATGAGATAAAAGAGGCAGTAAAATACACCAATGCCTACATCCAGGTGGAATATGCACTGGATAAATTAGAAGACAGAGATTTGTTTTTAGAGGATTTATCACAGTATTTAGACAGCAGCGTGGCACACGAAAGAGAAGATATTACAATCGATGATGAAAGTAAACTCATAGTGCTTTCTACCTGCGTAGCCGGACAGAGCGACCACAGATACCTTATCGTAGGAGTTTTAGAGGAGGAAGCTTTCTATAAGCAGGCGGAGGAATAAGACCATTTGATGGAAAACCATATTCTGTCATTGCGAAGAAAAACTCTTTATGGTAATGTATAACATGATATCTGATTTTACTATTCGAGAAAGAAAGACATAAAGAGGTACTCATTGTGAGAAGACAAAAAAACGGTCTTAACTTTGGAAGAAAAAAGAAAAAAATTAATATGGCAGTGGCAAAGGAAGTGCTAAGCTGGATTGTGGAGATTGCAATTACACTTATTATCGCATTTACCTTTGTATATTTTATCGGACTGAGAACTAGTGTGGTAGGACAGTCCATGGCAGAGACTTTAAACAGTGGGGACGAGATACTTGTAAATCGTTTTATTTATAAAGTGACGGACCCGAAGCCGAATGATATTATTGTTTTTTTGCCAAATGGAAATGAAAAATCACATTACTATGTAAAGCGTGTGATTGCAGTGCCGGGGGATACGATACTCATCAAAAACGGAACGGTCTATGTGAATGGGGAACCGTTTGAAGAGAAAATCGAGGCAGCTTCCATTGAAGAGGCAGGACTTGCAGCCGAAGAGATAGTTCTTGCAGATAATGAGTATTTTGTTTTGGGAGATAACAGAAATAACAGCGAGGACAGCCGTTATGCAAACATCGGTAATGTGAAAAAAGAATACATTATCGGAAAAGCATGGTTTGTCGTTGCACCGTGGCACAGCTTTGGATTTATTTAGAAAAAGAAAGAGGAAAAAATATGCAGTTTCAGTGGTATCCGGGGCATATGACGAAAGCGAAGCGTCAGATGCAGGAAGATATAAAGTTAATTGATTTGGTAATCGAGCTTGTGGATGCGAGAATTCCGTTAAGCAGCCGTAATCCTGATATTGATGAGCTTGGAAAAAATAAGGCAAGACTCATTATCATGAACAAATCCGATTTATCAGATGAAGAACAGAATAAAGAATGGGCAGCCTATTTTAAAAAGAAGGGTTACTACGTTGTAGGTCTTGATGCGCGGACAAAAACCGGCATGAAGACGGTTACAAATGTTGTAATGGAAGCCTGTAAAGAAAAAATCGAAAGAGACAGAAGACGCGGCATTGTAAACCGTCCGGTCCGTGCAATGGTAGTCGGAATTCCAAACGTTGGAAAATCTACCTTTATCAATTCCTATGCCGGAAAGGCATGTGCAAAAACCGGAAATAAGCCGGGTGTCACCAAAGGAAAGCAGTGGATTCGTTTAAATAAAAACATCGAATTATTAGATACACCGGGAATTTTATGGCCGAAATTTGAGGACCAGATGGTAGGACTCCGTCTCGCCTTAATTGGTGCCATCAAAGATGAAATCCTTAACATTGATGAACTTTCCTTAGAGCTTATCAAGGTGCTGACAAGAGATTATGCCGGACTTTTGGAAAATCGGTATAGTGTAAATGAAGCAGAGACACCGGTTCACATTTTAGAGCAGATTGCAGAGAACAGAAAATGCATTTCCAAAGGAAATGAATTAGATTACAGCAAGGCGGCAGCACTTCTGATTGATGAATTTCGGAGTGGAAAGCTTGGAAAGATTACATTAGAGCGTCCAGATACAGAAGAATAGGCAGCAGAGGAAAGTACCATGGAAGAGAAAAAAATTGGAGAAATAAAAGAAGAGTTAAAGGCAGTTAGTGAGAACGAACTGCCTTGCTTTATAGAAAAATATGAAAATGACAGCCGAAGTGGTGTTGTAAAAATCGTAGAGCAGGCAAAAAAACGTTTGCTAAAGCTTGAGGAAGAGAAAGAAAGAATTGAAAATCTGAAAAAATATGAAAAAGAATATGCAGACTGCGGATATATCTGTGGAATTGACGAGGTGGGCAGAGGACCATTAGCAGGACCTGTTGTGGCAGGTGCAGTTATTTTACCGAAGGACTGTGATATTTTATATATTAACGACTCGAAAAAGCTGTCAGCGGCAAAAAGGGAAGAACTTTATGACATAATTATGGAAAAAGCAATTGCAGTCGGAATTGGAATGGCAGATCCAAAGCGTATTGATGAAATTAATATTTTACAGGCAACTTATGAAGCCATGCGGGAAGCTATAAGTAAATTGAGTGTAAAACCCGATATATTATTAAATGATGCAGTGACAATTCCGGGAGTTTCCATAAGACAGGTTCCAATCATCAAAGGAGATGCCAAAAGCATTTCCATCGGGGCTGCAAGCATTGTTGCGAAGGTGACAAGGGATAGAATGATGGTGGAATATGATAAAATTTTACCGGAATATGGTTTTGCATCCAACAAAGGATATGGTTCTGCGGAACATATAAAAGCATTGAAGGAGTATGGTCCATCCCCGATTCACAGAGCCAGCTTTATCAAAAATTTTGTGTAGAAACAGTGACACAGAAATGAGGGAACTATGCAGATATCAGATATGTTTGGTCAATACAACCGGAATATTTCAAACGGAACAGACGAATTAAAGAGTGCCTCTAATCTGCAGAAGGTAGTGTCTACCTTAGAAGAACTGTCGGCAGGCAGTGTTTTTGAGGGAACGGTAAGCTCTGTAAGAAATGGAAAAGTAACACTTGCGCTCAGTGATGGTCAGATGATTACTGCAAGGCTTGCGGCAAAAGTGGCATTGTCTGAAGGAACACCGATGTTTTTCCAGGTGAAAAATAATGATGGAATGACAATGGAAATCAAGCCCTACACCGGAGCAGGAAGCGGTGGAAATCCAATTCTTATGAATGCACTTACGGAAGCCGGCATTATGGTAAATGAGAGAAACCTTACAATGGTGGATTTCATGATGAAGGAACAGATGCCGATTGATAAGCAGAGCATAGCAAATATGGCGAGAACTGCGAACATGAATCCGCAGGTGTCAATTGCAACGGTTGTCTCCATGACAAAGCTTGGAATTTCGGTTTCCGATGAGCTCGCTGCCCAGTTTGAAAATTATCAGACTGACCACCGTGCGATTATGCAGGAGATGACGGAGGCAATTGAACAACTGACGGAGGCTGCGGGAGCGCCGGGACAGACGCCGGAGCAGGCAGCGACACTGAATAAAAATCTTCTGGATATTTTACTGCCACAGGAAGTGAAAGATGTAGTGGCAAATGAGCAGAAGACCGGAGCAGCAGAGGAAGATGCAGCAGTAAATGAGCAGAAGACCGGAGCAGCAGAGGGAGATGCAGCCGCAAATGAGCAAAAAACCGGAGCAGCAGAGGGAGATGTGGCAGCAAACCAGCAAAAAACCGGAGTCGCAGAGGGAGAAACTGTAGCAAAGCAGCAGTCTGCCGGAACC
>CAKRCJ010000230.1 GCA_934307185.1 uncultured Roseburia sp. | reverse complement strand
GCAGACTTCCGTCCGGTACTCAAGAAGAACGGCTTCTTAACAAGAGACCCAAGAATGAAGGAGAGAAAGAAGTACGGCTTAAAGGCAGCTCGTCGTGCTCCACAGTTCTCAAAGAGATAATCTTTTATTTCAGTTTATATTCCCGGAAGCATCACGCTTCCGGGATTTTTATCAAATCAATTCAGGTACATTTCAAGTACAATTATCATCAATAATTTTAAAATACAATTAAATTTGAATAAGCGCGATTGGTTTTGATTGAATGATAGCAATCGAAGAGCATATACTCCGGATAAATATGTGCAGATTTTGGAAAAGCTCGTAAAATTCCTAAAAAAGCTCATATAAATTCAGTTATTTACGATTAGAAAAGTGCAACTACAAAAAATGAGCGTAGAAAATTAGAATCAGTTACGATTAGAAAATTAAAATATTAGAAATTACTCGTAATAGTATCTGTGAAGTTACGATTAAAAAGTCGAAAATCCCATAAATGAGCGTAGAAAATCAGAACCAATTACGATTAGAAAATCAAAATGACAAAAAGTGTTCGTAAAGGCATCTGTGAAACTACGATTAAAAAGTAAATAAACTTAAAATAGCTCGTAATAATGCTCGAAAAGTTACGATTAAACACACAAAATCACAATAGATGCTCGTAACGATATTTCTGAAACTATGATTAAAAAGGCAGAAATTTCAAAAAGGTTCGTACGAAACAGATTATCAATATGATAAAAACCGGATTCATAGAAAACAAGTAAATATGAAAAAGGAGGAATACTATTTGAAAGGATTAAGAAAATTATTGTTGGCAGAACAGGCAAGATTGGAGGTAATAAAGAGAAAGCTTGACTCTGAATTAGCCGGAGGTTGCGAAGGAACACTCAGAATCACAAAATCCAATGGATATACACAATATTATCATCATTCGAGTGATGCCACACAAAGCAGCGGAAGATATATTCCCAAAACAGAAAAAAACTTTATCAGAAATCTTGCTCAGAAATCATACGACAGGAAACTTAACAAACTTGTCGAAAGGCGCCTGCACCAACTAAAACAGCTCACCAAAGAGTATAATGATGATGAGATAGAAGAGGTGTTCAATAAACAGGCGATAGAGCGAAAATGCCTTGTAACTCCCGTAGAACCGATTGTGGAACAGATAATTGACAGATGGATTAATGAAGAATATACAGGTAAAGGGTTCAGCGATGAAGATGTACTGATTTATTCTGAGAAAGGTGAGCGGGTGCGGTCAAAAACAGAAAAAATAATAGCAGACTATTTATATCGAAATAACATTCCGTATAAGTATGAAAAGCCGCTTGTGCTTAAAGGCTATGGCACGGTATATCCTGATTTTACACTATTGTCTGCTGATACTTATGAAGAAATATATTGGGAGCATGACGGACGTATGGACGATTCGGTGTATGCATCTAATGCCGTGAAAAAGATAAAGTTGTATGAGGAGAATGGTATATATACTGGTGAGAGGCTTATCCTCACATTTGAAACGCAGAAAATGGTGCTTAACACGGAGGATATCAGGCGGGTTGTGAAGAGGTTTCCGCTGGTTGTATCATGATTAAATTTGAAAATGGTTAACACAGTAAAATAATAATGAATTGTATTTAGTTCGAGCTTGACAAATGAAAAATGAGTCTATAACTTAGAAATATAATGTATAAAAATTTGGACATGTTTTGGGCTATATATGTTATATGAATACGACAGAAAGAGTATAGATTCTAATTGGAGGCCGCACTATGACACAAAAAACTCAGGTATATATGGCAATGGAAAAAAATGGTGGTTATGCTACTTTTCAGCAATTGAATTATCTGGTAGATACTTCGGAGTGGAATACTAAAACAACTGATGATACAATCCGCAGAATTGTGCAAAATAGCAATGACTTTTTCAAAATTAAGCCTGGTTTATGAGCTTTAGAAAAATATCGTGAAAGAGTTCTTGACCAACTGGAAGTTAAGCTTGACAACATTGAATCTGATAACAGGTTCACCCATTCGTTATATCAGGGTATGGTAGTTAAAATTGGCAATAGCAAGCATTATTCCACTTTTATCCCGGCACAGGATAAAAACAAAAAATTTTTGGAAACAAAATTAAAGGAAATAGCTACATTGGAGTCTATTCCTAAATTTACATATGATAACTTACTGCGCCGTGCAAAACAGTGGATGTAGTATGGTTTAATGAACGTCAAATGCCATGTGGCTTTTATGAGATAGAACATACAACTGATATTAAAAATTCACTAAGTAAATTCTGTGAACTGCAGGATTTTAGAGCAAGTTTCTCAATAATAGCAGATGAAAAAAGAAGAAAACAGTTTGAAGGTATAATTTCGTCATCAATGTATCTGCCAATAAGAAAATTAGTAAAATTTATTTCGTATGATAATTTAGAAAAACAGTACGCAAAAGAAAGCATAGAATTAACAGAAATGATATAAAGTAAAAAAAGTGCTTTTATTTCTACACTTCCTGTGTTGGGATCAAGATCCAAAATTTTAGGAGGTGTGTCAAATGACATTAGTTGAGAAGATATTTAATTGTTTTAAAGACAGCGAGAGTTTTTCGTTGCAGGAGGCGTATGAACAAAATTCCGACAAACCACAAGAGACAGTTAGAGCACGCATTTATGAAAAATAGGTGTGAAATTTGAAAGAATAGCAAAAGGTGTATATCGAACAATAGATTGTGAAGAAGAACAGTGTGTGATAATTGAAGGTGATGGAAGAGATTTATCTATGATTGACGATAACAGCATAGATTGTATATTTACTGATCACCCGTGGCTGGATACGAAATCAAATAAGGGTGGAACAAGGGCATTTGCGGTATATGAATGTTTTAGATATACTTTGGACGATTTTAAGGAAAAAGCAAGAGTTCTAAAAGACGGCTGTTTTTTAGTTGAAGTACTGCCTGCTGAGAACGAGAATAATTATGAATATCTGTATCAGATAAAGCAATATGCTAAAAAGGCTGGCTTTTTATACTATTCTAAGGTATCATGGAAAAAAGGAAATTTTGTAAGCAATACTGGTAGAAAAGCAAAAAATACGCAGGATATAATGATTTTCTCAAAGGGTAAGGCAAGATGCATGAGGCTTGATAAGAAAAAATCCGATAGGACAGGAGAAATACATTACATGAGCGGTTGTAATGGCATGTTGCCGACTATGTTTAATGTACAACCAGTTCCAAGAAAAAATAAAATACACCAAAGCGAATTGCCGGTAGAACTATGTGAAGAAATATTAGAATATGTTACATATGAGGGTGAGATAGTATTAGATTCTTTTGCGGGTAGCGGAGCAGTCGGAGTTGCTGCATTGAACAAAAAACGAAGCTGCATATTGATTGAAATATTGAAAGAAAATATAGAGAAAATACGGACTCGATTTAATAGTGTTCTTTATAAAGTTGTATTGGAGGGTTAATTTTGAATTACAGTCAAAAAGTGGAAAATGAATAGATTACGCGTATAAAAGTCAGGAAAAATACGCGCAAAAAGTTATAATCAAGTAGATTGCTCGTATAAATAGTGGGAAAGCTACGATTAAAAAGCGGAAATCAAGTAGATTACTCGTATAAATAGTGGGAAAACTACGATTAAAAAGCGGAAATCGCATAGATTGTTCGTAAAGATACCGGAAAAACCGGCTAAAAACCGTGAATGTCAAAAAATGAATAGCTTTTATTCTGGACGAGAAATCACATGTGCGGATTTCTCATCGTAGTTTCATAACAAGTTGCTCAGAAATGTGTATTATTATGTAAAATCTCTAAGAGGACAGCTGCATTCCGCATCTGTCCTCTGGTTTTTTTAATGTTAGAAATTATCTCCATTCCATCCCCAATTAGAGACTGCCTGATATTTTACATATACATGGTCGGGGGATATTCCGAGAACATCCTTGAAAATAGTGCATATCTCGCCTGTCAGCTTGGAGAATGCGGAAGGGTTCTCGCTGCCGAAGACGCTGACATCAACCATTGCCATAGGTTCTGCGTTGCTGCCTCTGAAGTACAGTCTGTATTCAGGCTCGAAACCGACCATGAGCCAGTTCTCGGATTTGCCGGGAATTGTCTCGATTGCTTTTCCGAGGAGCGTCTTGATTTCTTTTTCCTGGGCGTCAGTGACAGGGACGCTTATTTTAGAATTGATAAATGGCATATTTACCTCATTTCAGTGCACTTAAGCACATATAATTTATGACGGTATAATTTCTTATTACAGCAGATGTGCTCTCATCTCCTCAGGTGAGAGAGGTGAAAGATCGGCAGGTG
>CAKRCJ010000229.1 GCA_934307185.1 uncultured Roseburia sp. | reverse complement strand
AATGTGCTGAGTGTGATAGGTATTGTAGGAATCGCAATGTGTATTTTTGCAGGCGTGATGTGGGGATAGAGAAAAACTAATGGGAATATATACTTATAGGTTGACTTTTATGAAAATAAAGCATATGATAATAACAGCTAAAAAATGTGATGAGAGTTTCGTGCATAAGACTTCACCTCCTTTCGCTTGGAGGGTGGCAGCAATTGCAGTATAACATGATAGTATAAAAAGTTTAATATAAGTATATTACTGGTAAGTAAACTAATAAAGAATGAAGATATAAAAGTGTGGAAATGTGGTAAAATGATTATATAAAACTGTGGAAATGTCAAAAGTATAAGAAATGGAGGAATGTAAGATGGGAGCTTTTTTCAAACATAAGGAAAAGAATTCAGTATCTGAGGACAGCTGTGTGAAGCTTTGCAATGTGCATGACATCATAGAGGCGGAAAGAATCATAGAGCTGCTAAAAGAGAATGGAATCGCTGCATTTTCTCAGGAATCGGGAGATGGCGTTTCTGTGTATGGTACGGCAGGATTCGGACTTTATGGAGTCGATATTTTTGTGGAAGCAAAGAATGAGGAGCAGGCGAAAAAGCTTATAGACCTTGAAATTCTTTAATGGTTATTTCGATATCCTGTATGGGATTAACACTGTGCGCTTTGCAATAAACGCAAAGCTATTCATGAAATTAAAAAGTATATTAGAATAATCAATTTTACAATTATATGAAAGGGATATATAATAAACTGAATTGTTTTAGACCATATAAGGAAGAGAGAAAAAATTTGAGAACATTAAGTCAACTAGAACTTTTTGTTGTCGTGGCGGATAAAGAAAGTTTTTCTAAGGCATCAGAAAAAGTTGGAATGACACCAAGTACCATTATGCGTCAGATCAATTCATTGGAAGAGGAAATCGGATTTGAATTATTTTCCAGAAGTTTCCAGGGATTGCAAATGACTGCAGAAGGGAAAAGATTTTATCATGATGTGAAAAAAGTGCTTAAGTTATATCAAGACAGTGTAGAAGCCGGAAAACGAGAGAAAGAAGACCGGGATGATATTAGAATTGGTATAATGGGAAGTTATTCTATGCAATTATTCTTACGTGAATGGAAATATGTCAATCATTATATGCCCGATGCAAAAATATCCTTTGTACAATATGATGGTGGTATAAATATGCCGGAAGATTTAACGAAGGAAGCGAATATAAATTTAGTTGTGGAAGCACTGGATAAAAGATTTGCAGCAGAACATGGGTTAAAGACACTGAGAACTGCTGAAGTCAGATACCTGTGTGGGATGAATCTGAATCATAGATTAGCAAATAAAAATAAGATAAGCCTCGGTGAACTGAAAAATGAAAGAATCATTTTTGTGGCAAAGGGGTATTCGGAGTCTTCGGATAAATTATATCAGGAATGGGAAAAAGAGAACATTTTGTTTCCAATCGAAGAAAGAAATGTATGTGAATTCGAGAGTTTTAATGAATGTGCTAACAGTAACAAGATAATAATTTTTAGTGAAACACTTAAGAATGAGTATCCGCTGATTAAAAAAATACCACTGGAAACGAAAATAAGAATTCCGTTTGGTATAACATATGCGTCAAATCATTCAAAAAAGGTGGAGAAGGTTTTGGAAATGATAAGAGATTGCAGGTACGAAATAAATAATATGAGATGAGCTGTGAAAAATTCACAGCTCTATTTTTTTGCATTGCAAAAAATGCAATGCCTGAGAGGGAGGAAAGCATGAATTTATTATTGGAAGTAAACTGGATATCAATATTGGCGTTAAGTATTACATTTATTCTATTTGGAGTTATAAAGAGGTTGGTCGAAAAAATCAACTGGTCAGTTGTAATCTGTATCAGCCTTGTAATGGGAATAGCAGTTGGAATGCTATTTTCATCGGTGGATAATAGTTATTTAATTTGGATTAAATTATTAGGTGAAATTTATGTAAATGCGATTATGTTCATGGTGGCACCATTGATCCTGGTTTCGGTTTTGTCCGGATTTTTGTCTCTGAAAAAAGAAAGTCAGGCTGAAAAAATAGGTGGCAACTCTATTCGGTATTTACTTCTTTCATCAATAAGCGCAATATTTCTTAGTATTTTATATGGTGTGATATTTAAAATCGGTCATTCAGGGCAAAGTATATTCGCTTCTATCGATAAAGTTGACACTGGAGAAGTGGCAGCATATGAAAAGACAAGATCTTCGTTGTATGATGTTTTATTGAGCTTGTTTCCGTCTAATTTAGCAGAGGATATACAGGCAAATAATATAGTTGCATTAGTTATTGTTGCAATAATTTTTGCGGTAGCGTGTCAAATTGTCCGAAAAAGAATGGGAGAAGAAAAAGTTGCTCCTTTTGTATCATTTGTTTTTTCTTTTAAGCGAATTTTATATTGTGTTTTAGAAATTATTATAGATCTTACGCCATATGGAGTATTTTGCCTGATTGCAGTTAGTGCAGGGGATATTTTCAAAAATCATAAATCAGTAGTAGGATTGCTCGAATTAATAGCCGGAATTTATATAGTAGCAATCATACATGGTTATGTATATAACGCATTAATGCTTCGATGGAAAGCAGATATAAAGAAGCCTTCCGGATTTTTCAGGGCAATGTCAGAAGCACAGGCAACAGCATTTACGACTCAAAGTAGTATTGGAAGTTTACCGGTAACAATAAGATGTCTGAAAAATAATGTCGGAATTAGTGAAGAAGTTGCTGATTTTACACCTTCGCTGGGAACGACAATAGGAATGCCGGGATGTACATGCATATGGCCGATTTTGCTTGTTTTGTTTTATATAAATGCTACAGGACAAAGTTGGGGAGCAAAAGAGTATGCCGTACTTGCAGTTACAGTATTCTTTTTGGCCTTTGGAAGTGCAGGAGTTCCGGGAATAGCAGTTGTGACTTCAGTAGCGTTGTTTGAAACATTAGGACTTCCAGTAGGGGCAGTTGTATTGATGGTGCCAATTAACTCAATAACAGACATGATCAGAACATGGGATAATGTTTTATCCGCATCAACTGCAGCAGTAATAGTGGATGCAAAACAAAAAGATTAGATGAAGGTGATTTTTAATGAAGAAAAAATATTGGAGAATTCTTTTTGAAATTTTTGGATTCAGCTTAATCATGTGTCTTGTTACGGGAGTATATGTCGGAACAACCATGAAAAAAGCCGTGAATCAAATTGGCAGAGTTGAATATACTGATGCATGTCAGAAGAAAATTGATTATGCAGTTAAAGTCAGTAATAAACTGGACGGAAATATAGGAGATACTCTTGTATTTAAAGGGATTGTGGGAAAGGTCACAGGAAGAGAAAAGTTAGACAAGGCAAAAAAGAAATATACAAGACTGGCGATTCGTACAGCAAAGGTCAATGATGAGAGAAAAACTATTGAAGGTTATACCGAGGAAGAGATTAAAAAAGCGATAAAAAAAGCAAGAACAATTGTAGATAATTATTATCCGGAAGAAAGTTATCCAGATAAGAGTATATATGAGGAATTGTTATCTCTTGAAGTTCAATATGGAGAAGACCAAAAGGCAGAAGAAGATCCAAAAGAAGAAAAAAATCTTGGAGAATATATGCTGGAATTATGTCCATAAAATATGGAGATAATCATAAAACACAAAAAAAGGAGGAAAAGAAGTGAAAAGAAAAAAAGTAATTTCACTGGTGCTTGTCATGGTGATGTTAGCATCTATGCTGACTATGACAGGTTGTAGCAATGAAGAAAAGCAAACAGGAAAGGCAGAAGAGAAAGAAGAGGTAAAAGATAATAGTTATTCTTCATCTGTGGACTGGGATATGGACAGAGAATATTATTATCAAAATTGCAGTACAATAAAAGATGATGTAGATTCCAATGGAAATGAAGTTGTTTTTGAAAGTGTAATTTGGGAAGAACTTTTATATTTATGCCAGCAGGAAGGAAATTATATGATCTTTTTTGGTGGAGTAGAGCAGGAAAATTCAGCTGAAGTTATGGGAACAATTAATGAACTTGCGAATCAGTATGGAATTAAGACTGTTTACAATTTTGATTTTTGGATTGATGGAAGTTCAGAAGATACAGATATTGCAGTATCAACAGATGCTCAGACAACAGGAGCATTATATAATCAGATGTATGGATATCTTGTAGAACAGTATCTGACTAATTTAAATGACTTTGTAGAGTATACAGCGGATTCAGAAAATGCTGTTACATATAATAAATCAGAGGGTATGGATAAAGAAACATTTAGCACGATTTTAGGAGAAGATATAAAGGTTCCAAAAGTACAGACTCCTTT
>CAKRCJ010000228.1 GCA_934307185.1 uncultured Roseburia sp. | reverse complement strand
GCGTAAAATCGCTTAATGTTTTAATCCTTCCCTGTGTGGACTCCGCATACAACCTGGAAATAGACACAACAAAAGAAAGGTTATATTCTCCCTGGTTACAGACGATAAAAAATTCCCCTTTTTGAATATCACCTTCGATTAATCCCTCTGTATGAAACTGATAGCGTATTCGTACTTCTTCTCCCTCAAACTGTGGTGTAAGGCACTCCATTCTCGGATTGGAAGAATAAACGAGTCCACGCATTTTTACATGGTTGGTACTGGTGATAATAAAATCACCCGTCTCATCTTTTCCCTCTAACAGCTCTAACTCTATCTTCTCTGCCGACAATGACAGACATGGTCCGTTGTCATCAAAATTTCCGTTTGCAAGCTGTTGTATTCTTTTCCGCAATTCGACACCTGCTCTTATTTTTTTTCATTGCTTTTTCCCAAACAATGACTATAATAAATTATAAACTAATTTGGAGGAGTAATCAATGATAAAACACAAAGACCATTTTCACGGAAGTGATTTAGAAAAAATAGAAGAAATCTATGGAATAAAGAAAGAAGAAATCGTCAGCTTTTCTGCGAATGTAAATCCTCTTGGCGTATCTCCGCTTTTACGCCAGACACTTTCCGATAAGATTGATGCCATAACCTCTTATCCGGACAGGGAATACACTTCCCTCCGGAAATGTATTGCAAAATACTGTGGCACAGATTATGAGAATATTATCGTTGGAAATGGTTCGACAGAATTAATCTCTCTTTTTATCCAGATTGAGCATCCAAAAAAAGCAATGATCATCGGTCCGACCTACTCAGAATATGAGCGTGAAATTTCTCTCGGTGGAGGAACAACGCTTTACTATCCGCTAAAGGAAAAAGATAACTTTAAGCTTGACGTAGAAGATTTCATTTCACATCTGAATGAAAGCATTGATTTTTTAGTTATCTGTAACCCAAACAATCCAACTTCCTCCTGCATTACAAGGAAAGACATGCGTCATATATTAGATGCCTGCAAGGAATACGATATTTATGTGATGGTAGACGAAACCTATGTTGAGTTTGCAGAGAATATGGAAGAGATTGACTCCGTTCCACTGACAAATTATTATAATAACATTGTTATTTTACGTGGCACTTCCAAGTTTTTTGCTGCTCCGGGACTGCGCTTAGGATATGCCATCACCGGAAACAAAGATTTAATTAAGGCAATCAACACAAGAAAAAATCCATGGACAATTAATTCCTTAGCTGTCGTTGCCGGTGAAACAATGTTTCAGGATGAGGCATACATCAAAGCGACCAAAGCATTGATTTCCTCTGAGCGCGCTCGTATTTATGAAGCATTGACAAACTGTCCGGATTATAAAGTGTACAAGCCAAGCGGCAATTTCATGCTTGTACGGATTTTACGCGATGATTTATCCTCACAGGATTTGTTCGACCGCGCAATCCGTCAGAAAATGATGATACGCGACTGTTCCACTTTCCCGTTCTTAGACAACAAATATATCCGCCTTTGTATTATGAATCCAGAGGATAATAACAGACTGTTAAAATGTCTGCTTGAAAACAATTAATTACCGGTTATAGCGTCGCGCTTTTATACAAAAATGGCATATGATTTCTATTTAAAAAATCATATGCCATTTTTGTATTTTTCTGTTAAAATCTTAATCTATTAATTCCGGAATTTTCTTCGAACATGCAACCGCAAGTGCTCCCGGTCCGATATGACAGGATACGCTTAAAGATAACGGGCTCATTACAATCTCCATTCCCGGAAATTCTGCTTCTACCTCTTTCTTAAAAGCTTCTGCATCGGAAAGATTATGGGTATATGCCATCTCAAGATACATATTCTTTCCTTCCGGGTCATCGAAACGATGGTCGAAATCATTTCTCATTGCATCAATCATCATCTTTTTTGCCTGCTTTACGGTTCTTGCTTTGGCAAAAGAATCTAATTTTTCTCCCTGAATCTGTAATACCGGCTTTAACTTTAACAATGTGCCAAGCGCTGCTGCAGCAGGAGTAATTCTTCCACCTTTTTTCAGATAATATAAAGTGTCCACCATAATATATATGGAAGACTGCAGCTTCTCTCTCTCTAAAATCTCACGGATTGCACTGGCGGAATATCCTTTCTCTGCCAAAGCCTTTGCATCAAGCACAGACTGTCTCTGGGTAACGGAAATTCTCTGGTTATTCACTACCTGTACTTTTCCATCGTAATCCTGTGACAGCATGATTGCGGTCTCGCAGGAGCCGCTTAAGCCGGAGGACATCGGAATATGTACGATTTCGTCATATTCTTTCAATAATTCATCCCAGGTGTCTGTCACATTTCCTACCAAAGGCATGGATGTTGATATATTCGCATCTTCCGAAAGCTTCCGGTAAAAATCCTCCTGTGTCAGGTCAATATCTTCATATAATGTCTCATCATTGATAAAAAAGGGCATCGGCATAACGGTAATGCCATAATCCTTTGCTTCACTTTGCGTAATTCCACTGTTGCTGTCTGTTACAATTGCAACCTTGCTCATCTTGATCCGTCCCTCCTATAATGTCTCAGAGCGTTCTTTGATATTCTTTTTAAAATTAATCACTTCATGCTCATATGGCTCATTCATATATTCGGAATGAATCATAAAATCTGCTGAAGCACGGTTATTGGCAATCGGAATGTCATAAACCTGTGCAATACGGAGCAATGCTTTTACATCCGGGTCATGCGGCTGTGCAGTCAAAGGGTCAGAAAAGAAAACAACAAAATCAATTCTTCCCTCTACAATCTTTGCTCCAATCTGCTGGTCTCCCCCTAAAGGACCGCTGTTATAGCCTTTTACCGGAAGACCTGTCTTATCGGTAATCATTCTTGCAGTGGTACCTGTTCCGCATAAAAAGTGCTGGGACAAAATCTCCTTATTCTCTTCACACCATTTGATTAAATCCGGTTTTTTATTATCATGTGCAATAAGTGCAATATTCTTCTGTCTTCCAATTGTAAGTGTAATAAAATTATCTTCCATTGAATTCTCCCTTTTCCATAATATTTAGGAATAATACAGCTTTCACACTGTATTTTCTATACGCATATAAATAGATTGTATCACAATCTCACATTTTCTACCACAAAAATTGTCATTTTTTATAATTTCTTATTTATGGAAAAAGAGGCTTTAATGCCGGTATTTTCCCATCGACAATCATTTTTATAAAAGCCGTATCCCGGATAATCCACGGGTCTTTTTCAATTGCAATGTTTGTGTCATATATTTCCTGCGGGGTCGCCCATTTTAACTCATATCCTTTCGCAGTCTCACTTGCTGTCGGATGAATATCCACCTGTTCTCCAGTCTCCTTACAGTAATAAAAAAGCGAATGGCAGACAAACTTCTTATGCTCCTCAAAAATATCCCTCCGCATTTCAACAATCTCACCTAATTCTACTGCGGTCTCCGGGAGAATAAAAAGTCCGGTTTCCTCTTTTACTTCCCTTGCCAGTGCCTCCACGTATGTTTCATTTTTTTCCATTCCACCGCCCGGAATTTTATACTCTCCATCCTTACTGCACTGCATTGCAATTTTTCCATCTCTTACGATAATTCCGCGGATGGTATATTTTTCAAAAAGCTCTGTCGTATCACTGTAGTTATTTGCATCAAATTTTGCAAGAAGCTGCATCTTTTTCCCCTTCTTTCGTGTGATTTTCCTGCTTACTTTTATCTTACGCACATTTTACCACACGATATTTCATCCTGCAATGAACAGAAGAAAAAAGACCATAGCCAAAAGTTATCATTACAATTCCTTTGGCTATGGTCTTTTTCTATTTTATGTTATTGCCTAAATGATATTACATCATTCCCATTCCCGGGTTACCTGCTGGCATTGCAGGAGCATCTTCTTTAATGTTTGCTACAACAGACTCTGTTGTAAGTAAAGTAGATGCTACAGATGTTGCGTTCTGTAATGCACTTCTTGTAACCTTAACCGGATCAAGAATTCCGTTTTCCACCATATCTACATATTCTTCTGTAGCAGCGTTAAAGCCTGTTCCAGGTGCGGACTCTTTTACTTTGTTAATGATAACTGCGCCCTCTAATCCGGCATTTGCAGAGATATAATAAAGTGGAGCTTCCAGTGCTTTTAAGATAACCTTTGCACCTGTCTTTTCGTCACCCTCTAAAGTATCTGCCAATTTGGCAACTTCTTTGGAAGCATGGATATATGCAGAACCGCCGCCTGCGATAATTCCTTCTTCTACTGCTGCTCTTGTTGCATTTAATGCATCCTCCATACGGAGTTTTGCTTCCTTCATCTCTGTCTCTGTAGC
>CAKRCJ010000227.1 GCA_934307185.1 uncultured Roseburia sp. | reverse complement strand
GCATTAAACTACACGACAAAAGATTTTCAACTTACCATCACCGGACGCGGTGAGGCAGAGGAAAAAATAAAAAATACAAACGATAAAAGAATCCGTTTCTTAGGCTATCTTGATTATGAAACCTACAAAAAGGAATTAAGGGAAGCAGATATCTGTCTGAATGTGCAGCTTGCGCATCATGAGTTTGGAAACTTCTCATTTCCCTCGAAAATATTCGAATATCTGTCAGCGGGCAAGCTTGTGGTTTCTTCGGATGTGGCAGATGCGAAAGAAGCATTAGGGGATACTTTAATCATTTATGAAAACGATGACCCGAAACAGCTTGCGGCAGCAATTGATAAAGCAATTACAATTGTAAAAAATGATGGAATGTTACAGTCGTATGAGAAGAAAATTGCAGAGGTTGTACGGGAAAATTCGATTGCGGCGGTTGCTGACAAAGTTAACCATTTGTTAGATGTATGCAAAGCAGAAAAAAGAAAGGATTTTCGATGAAAAATTATTTTATCAGCTGGTTTTATTCCGAACAGGCAGACGATGAGAGCTATTATCCGTCCGTTGGAGGAAGCTCAAGCAGTGCGGAGTTTCAATATGTGTACTGGAGATGCATTTATGTCCTCTACCGTTCTGCACTTATCACCAATAAAAATGTTGTGTCCGACTGGCTCTTTTTTACCAATGTAAAAAATCTTCCGACCGTAGACGGAGTGGATTTTGCGCAGTTTTTTGAGGAAAATCATATCAAAGTCATCTATCTGGAGCTTACAAGAAAAACACCAAAAGACTGGTATGGGGCATGGAGAAACCAGTTCTATCTTTTTGATGTGTTGGAATATTTAAAAGATTTAGACGGAAATCACCTCATCTTAGATTCGGACTGTGTAGTGCCATATTCCCTGGAAACACTCTATAAGGAAATTGCAAAAGAGGGTGTGCTGACACTTCCGATTGATTATTCTGTGGGAAAAGATATCAACGGCTGCTCCATTGAGGAGATGCGGAAAGTGTATCGTAACTTTTTTAATGTGGATAACCCATCCGGTTTATTGTATATGGGTGGAGAATTCATTGCGATGTCATCGGAAGCAGTAAGAGAACTGTTACCTGTTTTTTATGAGATATGGGAGAAAAACTTTAGACTTTATGAGCAGAAGCAGAAAAAATTAAACGAGGAAGCACATACATTATCGTTATGCTACTACCGGATGGGAAAACAGAATGAACTCGGACGTAAGTATATCCGTAGAATATGGACGGACATGAACTTAGACCAGGTGCAGGAAAATGATTATAAGCTTCCAATCTGGCATCTTCCGGCAGAAAAAAAATTCGGCTTTGCCCTTCTTTTTAAAGCTTTAAAAGACAAATCAGGCATTACACCGCAGGAGCTTCTTAAAATGAGTGACAAAGCGATGAAGCTTACAGCAACAAAAGAGCAGCGTAAAAGAAACTGGTATTTCCGTTACGGAAAAAATAAGATAAAACGTATGTTAAAAATAAAATAAATGGAAAATAAAGTTATGGAAAATCAGACAGTTTCAATTATCATTCCGATGTACAATTCGGAAAAATATATAGAGCAGACGATAAAATCCGTGCAGGCGCAGACCTATACTGACTGGGAAATTATCATTATGGATGACATATCAGAGGACAATTCCGCACAGCTTGTACAGTCTTATGCGAAGGCAGATGAGCGGATTCACTATTATCTGGAGAAAAAAAAGTCCGGTGTTGCAAAAGCAAGAAATGATGCAATGGCGAAAGCGAATGGACGATATCTTGCATTTTTAGACAGTGATGACATGTGGCTGCCGGAAAAATTAGAATGTCAGTTAAAGCTGATGCAGCAGAAAAAAGTACCCTTCGTGTATGCCGGCTGTGAGGTGATCGACGAAGAAGGAGAGAAAACCGGAAAAGTCAGAACTGTGCCGGAGCAGATAGATTATGAGAAGCTTTTACATGGAAATGTGATACCGTGTCTTACCGTTTTGATTGATAGACAGGCAGTGGGCGCATTTGAAATGCCGCAGATGGGGCATGAGGATTATGCAACATGGCTTAACATTTTAAAAAAAATTCCAAAAGCATGTGGAATAAATAAACCGCTTGCTTATTACCGCGTCAGCAGCCAGTCGGTAAGTGCCAACAAACTTAAGGCGGTAAAATGGACCTGGAATATTTACCGGAAAAATCAGAAGCTTCCGATAGGAAAAAGCTTATGGTATCTGACGGGGCATGTGAGACAGGCACTAAAAAAGCGCAGATAACAAATACAGGAGTGCAGGACGCAATGAAAATTTTAGTAGATGTAAGAAGTATGGGCACGAAACCAAGCGGTGTCGGAATGTACCTTTATAATTTTATCAATGCCATGAGCGAAAAGACCAAAATAGAGATAAGCCTTATTTCTGACATTGCAGAAAGTAATGAAATTCTGACATTGCAAAAAAAGGGCTTAAAACTTTTTTTATATGGAAAACAAATCGGAAAAAGTGTAGGGCTTTACGGTTACTTCCGTTTTGTGCAAAAATGTATTCATGAAGAAAAACCGGATATTTTCTGGGAAGGAAACAACATGGTTCCGGTTAAAATTGTCAATCCATATGGAAAATTCATTGTTACTATCTACGATGTTTTCCCGGTTTCTACGCCCGAACATTACAGTAAAATCTATCAGAAATATTTCAAATGGGGAATTCACAATACATTAAAATATGTCGATGGAATTGTTTATGATTCCAATGATGCAAAAAAAGAAACAGAAAAATACTTTCCAAAGGCAAAACAGAAAAAAAGCTGCGTATCATACATTATAATTGATGATATGCCAAAACTGCAAATATCAGATAAAAAATACTTTTTATACATGGGTAACCTTGAAAAACGAAAGGGAACAGATTTGCTGTTAGAAACCTACGAAGCGTATGTGAAAGAGGGCGGCGAAAGAGAGCTGTATCTTGCCGGAAAAGTCAGGGAAGATGAAATCCAGGCTCAATTAGATGCCCTTCTGGCGAAAACAGATAAAGCACATTATCTCGGTTATATCACAGAAGAAGAAAAGTGGAAAAGATACGCAGAATGTGGCTGCTTCCTATTCCCATCCATGGCAGAGGGATTTGGAATGCCGGTGCTTGAAGCGTTAAACTATGGAAAACCGGTCATTGCAAGTAATCTTGCGGTTTTTCGTGAACTGGAGGGAGAGTTAGTCAATTATTTTGAATTGAGCCAGAATAAGAAAATGACAGTCAGAAATATGATTTGCTGCATGAAAAAATTCGATGCACCAGATAAAGGAAAATGTCTGGAATTGCTAAAGCATTATAAGAAGGAAAACTTAACAGAAGAAATGGAGAGTTTCTTTTATAGACTTTTAAAATAAGACATAGCTTGCAGTGAAACAATACAAATGTTAAACTGTATAGCTAAGAGATATATGTTAGTTTTAGGTTATTATAATAAAGGTATAAAATAGAATGAAAATAAAAAAATTATCGCTTCGCAATTTTAAAGGAATATCAGAGATAAATCTGGATTTAGAGGGGAAAAGTACAATATTATTTGGTGTGAACGGAGTTGGAAAGTCAACTGTTTTAAGAGCAATTGATTTGTTATATGCTAATATACTCTGGAAATTGACAAAGTCAAAAAAGAAACTGGCAGACCTTGAATTTGATGATTTAAGCTATGGAAAATCAACTGCAGTGACTAAGGCTGCTTTTGAATTTCCGGACGGAACTTTAATTGATTATAATCGTTCCATAGGAAGAGAGAGTGGCAAAAAACATAGTGCACAGAATTTGAATAAAATTGTAAGTGAGTTTGAAAAAAGATATATAACAAAAGGATATGAAGATGAAGACGGCAACTGGATTGAAGAAAAAGATATGAAAAACATGCCTGTTTTCGTCAATTATGGAGTAAACCGTCTTGTACTCGATGTTCCGGTTGAAGTTTCTGATAAAAATTTATTCAATAAACTAAGTGCGTTTGATAAGGCAATTGAAAGTAAAATAGATTTTAAAAATTTATTTGAGTGGTTCCGCGCGCAGGAAGATATTGAAAACCAGGAGAAAGCACGTTCAAATGCGGATTATCAGGATAAAAACCTCAATGCAGTGAAACATGCAATGCTTGCCATGTTAGATGATTTTGAAGATATTCATATCGAAAGAAATCCGCTCGCAATGATGGTGAAAAAAGATGGACAGACATTAAATATTAATCAGTTGTCAGATGGTGAAAAATGCACAATTGCGCTGTTTGGAGATTTGGCAAGACGTATGGCACTTGCAAACCCAAGTATGATAAATCCATTGGAAGGAGCAGGGGTTGTAT
>CAKRCJ010000226.1 GCA_934307185.1 uncultured Roseburia sp. | reverse complement strand
ATTGTAAGATTGATGTATATTGAACACACCAGTGGAAAGAAATACGAAAAGAAAGTATTATCCCAGCAGAAATATGACAGTACGGTCATTCCTTATCAGCGTGGAAATATTACAGACTGCAAGGGAACGATACTGGCAACCAGCGTGGATGTATACAATGTGATATTAGACTGTAAGGTATTAAACAGTGATTCGGCAGATATTGACCCGACCATCGATGCACTGATAACCTGTTTCCCGCAGCTGAATGAAACCGATTTGCGTAATCTGATTACGGATAAGCCAAAGAGCCAGTACAATGTTCTGGCAAAGAAATTAAGCTATGAAGAGATTCAGGCGTTTGAAGATATGCAGGCGGCAGAAAAGGAAACTTCCGATAAGAAGAGCAGCGATGCAGAGAAAAAAGGAAAAATTAATGGAGTCTGGTTTGAAAAAGAATACCAGAGAGAATATCCATATGGTTCCCTTGCCAGTGCGGTAGTAGGGTTTACTACCAGCGGTAATCTGGGAATGAATGGAGTGGAAAATTCCTATAACAGTGTTCTGAATGGAACTAACGGAAGAGAATATGGTTATCTGAATTCCGACAGTAATTTTGAGAAGACAGTAATCGATGCCCAGAATGGTAATGATGTTACACTGACCATTGATGCCAACATCCAGAAAATCGTAGAAGATAAGATTGCAGCATTTGAAGAAGAATACAGGGATGCAGCAAGAGAAGGTGCTGGAAGTAAACATGTGGGAGTTATTGTAATGAATCCCCAGAATGCCGAAGTGCTTGCTATGGCAAATTATCCAAATTATGACAGCAGTAATCCAAGGGATTTATCTGCTTATTATACCCAGGAAGAAATTGATGCCATGGATGATGATACAAGACTGGATGCATTAAATGCATTATGGCAGAATTTTTGCCTGACTTATACGTATGAGCCGGGTTCTACAGCAAAACCATTTACGGTAGCGATGGGGCTTGAAACAGGAACATTGAATGTAAATGACACTTTTTTCTGTGATGGATATGAACAACTCAGCGGCTTTACGGTAAAATGTGTTGCGTACAATAAAGGCGGGCATGGAATGCAGACCGTAGAGCAGGCACTTATGAATTCCTGCAATGATGCGTTGATGCAGATGTCCTACCGCATTGGAGCAGACAATTTTACCAAATACCAGCAGATATTTGGGTTTGGCCAGAAAACGAATATCGACCTTCCGGGAGAGGCGAGAACAGATTCCCTCATTTATACGTTAGACAACACAACACAGTTAAGCCTTGCGACAAACGCATTTGGGCAGAACTTTAATACAACAATGATTCAGCTTGGCAGTTCGTTCTGCTCGCTGATTAACGGTGGAAAACTGTATCAGCCAAGACTTGTAAGTAAAATTACAGATGAGAATGGAAACACGATAGATGAATTGTCACCAACACTTTTACGTGAAACGGTGTCAAAAACAACGAGTGACACAATAAAAGAATATTTAAGGGCAACCGTTGCAGAAGGAACAGCAAATACTGCCAAAGTAGATGGATATTCTCTTGGCGGTAAAACTGGAACCGCTGAGAAAATTCCAAGACATAATGGAAATTACCTCGTTTCTTTTATCGGATTTGCACCGGTTGATGATCCACAGCTTATGATTTACTGTGTCGTGGATGAACCGAATACGGAAAGTCAGCCGCATAGTACATTTGCGATGAATATTGTAAGGGAAATCTTAGAAGAAGTGCTTCCGTATATGAATATTTACCCGGATGAGGAAACGGCCGGACTGCATTCAGGCTGGGATATTACAGGAACAGATACCGGAGCGGCAGCTGCCACAGACCGTGTGACAGGCAACGCAGAGGAGAATGCCACAGACGAAGGTGGAACGGACGATACACCGGATACGATGGATGAAATTCCTGGAGCAGAAGAGAATAATGAAGAAAATGCCGAAAATGATGGGGTAAATGCCCCGGAGGCAGGAACTGCAGCGGATAGCGGAGAATAAAACATAACCTCACAAAAGTTGGAATAAAATAATATGAAAACTTTTGCGAGGTTTTTTATATGTTTCGCAGCAAAACATTTCATCGGAAAAAGATTATGATAATATTTGTTACCGTTTTTTTTATCATGATGTTTTTAATCGGGAGACTGGTGTATCTTATGATTTTCTGTTCGGAATACTATGGAAAGAAGGCAGAGGATTTGCATGAAAGGGAAAGGGATATTAAAGCTGCAAGAGGAAAAATTATTGATGCGACAGGGACAGTGCTTGCAACAAATAAATCCGTCTGTACCATATCTGTCATTCACAATCAGATTGAGGAACCGGAAAAGGTAATAGAGATGCTTGGAAAAGAACTCGGAATTTCTGAGGAAACTGCAAGAAAAAGAGTAGAAAAAGTAAGCTCTATTGAGAGGGTAAAGACAAATGTAGATAAAGAGGTTGGAGACAGAATACGTGAATATGGATTGCAGGGTGTAAAAGTAGATGAAGATTACAAAAGATATTATCCATACAGTACATTAGCTTCGAAGGTGCTTGGCTTTACCGGAGCGGATAATCAGGGTATTTTAGGACTGGAAGTAAAATATGACAAATATTTGCAGGGAACCAACGGAAAAATACTCACGCTTACCGATGCGAGGGGAATTGAGATTGAAAATGCAGGCGAAAGCCGCTTAGAGCCGGTAAACGGCTATGATTTATATCTTTCTTTAGATTATAACATTCAGATGTACTGTGAGCAGGCGGCAGAGAAAGCTTATACAAAAAAGCAGGCAGACAGTGTCTCTGTGATTGTCATGAACCCGCAGAACGGAGAGCTTATGGCAATGGTCAACTATCCCGAATTTGATTTGAACAATCCTTTTACGTTAAATACCGGGCAGGAAACGGATACATTGACCGAAGAGCAGAAACAGAATCTATTAAACCAGATGTGGAGAAATCAGTGTATCAGTGATACTTATGAGCCAGGCTCCACTTTTAAGATTATTACATCGGCGGCAGCTTTAGAGGAGGGTGTTGTAAAATTAGAGGATCAGTTTTACTGTCCGGGCTATAAAATTGTGGAGGACAGACGTATCCGCTGTGCGAGAACAACCGGACATGGGGCAGAAACGTTCGAAACAGGGATTATGAATTCCTGCAACCCGGTTTTCATGGAGCTTGGCGAGCGCTTAGGAGCCGAAAATTTTCTCAAATATTTTAAACAGTTCGGGCTGCTGTCAAAGACGAATATTGACCTTCCGGGGGAAGCAGCTACGATTATGCACAAACTCGATAATATTGGACCGGTAGAGCTTGCGACAATCTCTTTCGGACAGTCCTTTCAGATTACGCCAATTGAGCTTGTGACAACGGTTTCTTCTATAATAAATGGCGGCACTAGGGTGACACCTCATTTTGGGGTAGAGGTACGGGATGAAGATGGAAAAACAGTCGAGACCTTTTCCTATGAAAACTATAAAAATATATGTTCTGCAGAAACTTCAGAGACAATGCGTTACCTCTTAGGAAAGGTTGTGTCAGAGGGTACTGGAAAAAATGCAAAGGTAGAAGGCTTTTCCATCGGGGGAAAAACAGCAACCTCCCAGACACTTCCAAGAAGCGAACATAAATATATCGCTTCCTTTTTAGGCTTTGCACCGGCAGAAAATCCGCAGGTGCTTGTGCTTGTAGTTATCAGAAATCCGCAGGGAATTTACTATGGCGGAACGATTGCAGCTCCGGTGGCAGGGGAAATATTCGAAAACATTTTGCCTTACCTTGATAAATAAGATAAAATAACGTATAATAGCTAGGCGAATTGAACGTTAGAAAAAATACAAGAGGTGTTTCATTATGAATTATCAAGTAGTAATACCAGTTTTGATTGCATTTGCAATCAGTGCAGTTTTAGGGCCAATTGTCATTCCGTTTTTAAAGAGATTAAAGGTTGGCCAGACAGAGCGTGAAGAGTTGGAGTCCCATTTGAAAAAAAATGGTACACCGACCATGGGCGGACTTATGATACTTGCAAGTATTATTATTACGTCTCTTTTTTATGTAAAAGATTATCCGAAAATTATCCCTATTCTTTTTATGACAGTCGGATTTGGCGTTATCGGATTTTTAGATGATTACTTAAAAGTGGTGTTGAGACGGTCAGACGGTCTGCTTCCGTGGCAGAAAATGATTTTACAGTTTGTGGTTACAACGGTATTTGCCGTTTACATGGTAAAATATTCCGGTGTGGCACTTACGATGCTTATTCCATTTTCTGGTGGGAAATACTTAAATATTGGCTGGCTTGCCATTCCACTGTTATACTTTGCCGTTATTGGAACTGTAAACGG
>CAKRCJ010000225.1 GCA_934307185.1 uncultured Roseburia sp. | reverse complement strand
TGTAGTGTAAAAATAAATTGTAAAATTTCTTTCCTGCTGCCGTTCGTTACCTTAAGGCGATAGCCGCAAAATCTGCAACACTACATTACCTAAACTCCGGTTTTAGAATGGAAGCCCACCTAAACCACCCATTCCTCCGGTGATTTTTGCCATAGAACTCTGGCTTTCCTCATCCAGCTTGCGGAATGCTTCGTTTGTAGCTGCCATGATAAGGTCTTCTAACATTTCAATATCATCCGGGTCTACAACTTCTTCGGATAATTTAATTTTTGTAACTTCATGCTTTCCGGAAACAGTCACTTCGACCGCGCCGCCTCCGGCAGTTGCTGTCACTTCTTTTTCTTCTAATTCTTTCTGTGCTTCTTCCATCTGACGCTGCATCTTCTGTGCCTGTTTCATCAGATTATTCATATTTCCAGGCATACCCCCTGGAAATCCACCTCTTTTTGCCATTGTAATCCTCCTGAATTAGTCTGCCTACTATGTAGGCATCTACTGTGTAGTATCTACTCTGCAGCGCCAGGCGCCACTTATTGCTTCATGATAATATAATTTTTCCGTTTCGTCCAGCTAGAAATCATCTTCTTCTATATCAAAGTTGATAAGCTGCCTTAAATCCGGGTAAATTTCTTCGCTTGGATTGCCTGTTTCATTTTGTTTTACCTGAATTTCCATTTCTTTTCCAATCCGCTCAGCAATTATTTTCCGTAACTCATCCTGACATTCTGAACGGTTTTCCGCAATATAAGCATATGCGTTCGGATCGTCAAAAACAAGCAGAAGCGCATTGTTTGTTCCAAGAGACGGTAACGCCCTGTTTAGATATGTCTTTGTAATACCGGTAAGATGCGAAAGCATTCCTTTCCAGTTTGCAATAACCTGCTTAATATCTTCCGGAATTGCTTTTGGAAGCTCCATTTTGGCAACTTCCTCCGCCGGACTTATATTGCTCTGCCTGGGGCTTTGCGACTGTGAAACAACGACTCCTTTTTCAAGCTTTTTCTCAATACTGTCCACACGGTCAATGAGTGAAGAATAATCCTGCTCCATCTCTGGTTTACATAATTTTATTACATTAATCTCAATTAAAATCCGTTTCTGTGTGGCGTATTTTATCTGATTTCCAAGTTCTGAAAAAATACGGATGTAACGCATAAGAACTTCTGCATCCACCATCTGCGCCTCTTCTTTGAGCAATGCAAGATTATCCGAGGATATATCTAACACATCCTCCATGTCATCCGAGCTCTGTACAAGAAGAAGGTTTCGTAAGTACCATGTGAAGTCTGTGACAAACTGTCCCATCTCGCGTCCTTCAATTACCATCTCATCAATAACGGCAATTGCGCCCGAAATATTTTTATCTAAAATCTGGCGTAGCAGCCTGCTGAATATTTCCGTATCTACTGCGCCAAGTGTCTCTAACACTTTGTCATAGGTCAGTTCCTGCCCAAGATAAAACGCGATACACTGGTCTAAAAGACTTAACGCGTCTCTCATGGAGCCATCCGCTGCCTTTGCAATATAACGGATTGCTCTCTCCTCCACAGGCACCTGTTCTTTTTCCATGAGCTCTGCCAGGCGTCCTGCGATTGTATCAATAGAAATTCTTCTGAAATCATATCTCTGGCAGCGCGATAATATGGTAATCGGTATTTTATGGGCCTCTGTAGTTGCAAGAATAAATATAACATATGATGGTGGCTCTTCTAATGTTTTTAACAGTGCATTAAATGCACCTATAGACAGCATATGAACCTCGTCTATGATATATACTCTATATTTTCCTTCGGTCGGACGATATTCCACTTCTTCCCTGATCTGACGAATGTTATCCACACCATTGTTGGATGCTGCATCAATTTCAATCACATTCATGGAATTCCCCGCTGCAATTGATTTACAGGTTGGACACTCCCCACAGGGGCTTCCATCGACCGGATGTTCGCAGTTTACCGCTTTTGCAAAAATTTTCGCAATGGTAGTTTTTCCTGTTCCTCTTGTACCGCAAAATAAATAAGCATGTCCGATACGGTCTGCTTTTATCTGATTTTTCAAGGTTGTTACGATATGGTCCTGCCCCTTTACATCCTCAAATTCCTGTGGACGAAATTTTCGATACAACGCTGTATATGACATGCTGTTTTCTCCTCATAATTCTGCCCGGTTTTGTTTTCACAATTTACCGGGCAGTTACTTTCTTTTTCTATAAAATTTAATCACCAAAACTGATGCCTATTCCCTTTGCCTCTTTAATCATCTGGCAATCCGGGTCTACCGTCTTTAATTTGCCTGCCACATCAGACAATGGCACACGTTTTGTCTGTCCATTAATCATAGCAATCATGCAGCCATACTCTTCCTCAATAATTGCCTGTGCTGCCGCTGAGCCAAGTCTGGTACAGAGCACTCTGTCATACGGACATGGGCTTCCGCCTCTTTGTGTATGTCCCGGAACAGTAACTCGCACTTCTACTCCTGCTGCTTCATAAATCTGATCTGCTATCTCATAAGAAACAGAAGGATATTTACGGTCTGCCACTTTTGCTTTGTAGGCTTTCTTTGTCAAAGATGAATCCTCTTTGGAAATCGCACCCTCTGCTACTGCCAGAATTGTAAATCCTTTTCCGGCTTTCGTTCTCTTATTAATTGCTTCCACAACTTTATTAATATCGTATGGAATTTCCGGAAGAAGAATAATATCGGCACCACCGGCAATTCCTGCATACAATGTCAGCCAGCCTACTTTATGTCCCATAACCTCCACGATAAATACGCGGTTGTGAGAAGCTGCTGTTGTATGGATGCAGTCAATCGCATCGGTCGCAATGTTGATTGCACTCTGAAAACCAAATGTCACATCTGTTCCATAGATATCATTATCAATTGTTTTCGGAAGATGAACCACATTTAATCCCTCTTCCCGAAGAAGATTTGCGGTCTTTTGTGTTCCATTTCCACCAAGAATAACAAGACAGTCCAGATTTAATTTGTGGTAAGTCTGTTTCATCGCTTCTACTTTATCAAGACCATTCTCATCCGGTACACGCATCTGCTTGAACGGCTGGCGGGAAGAACCTAAGATTGTGCCACCTTTGGTAAGAATTCCGGAAAAATCTGCTGATGTCAGAAGACGGTAATCTCCATAAATCAGTCCTTTATATCCATTGTGAAATCCATATATCTCAAGTTCATCTACATTATTACTTAATCCCTTTACAACACCTCTCATAGCTGCATTCAATGCCTGGCAGTCACCACCGCTTGTCAACATTCCGATTCTTTTCATACGTAAACAGTCCTTTCTCATTGCTAGATTTAATAGATAATTACTAATCTAGATTATAATATATTTTTTTTAGAGGTACAACTATTTCAACACTTGCAGATTATAGAAAATATGTTATACTAAACAGGTATTTTTATACAAAAAGAAAAATCGTTTTGCGTTTTTTCTCTGGAGATATACCCAAGTGGCTGAAGGGTCCGCACTCGAAATGCGGTAGGTCGGTAAATGCTCCGGCGCGCGAGTTCAAATCCCGCTATCTCCGTAAAAAAAGGATATCACATGGATATGTGGTATCCTTTTTCTTTTTATAAAACCAAACATTTCTGCCATCTCAATTGCAGGATTTAGCGGATTGTATGGAATCATTTTCCCATCCGCAAAGTCCTGCAAAGTTGTTTTTACTGTATCTGCATAACTCATACGCTGGAAGTCCAGACTGACTACCGTATATTCTTTCTGAAGGAACTCCTCTAAAGCCCGCAGTGTTGTTGTTTTGCCATATAGTGTAAATTCGGTTTACAATCTCCATTTACATTAAAAATCTTTATTTCACATCTGTAACATCATAACCTGCATCGATAACTGCCTGTTTTAAAGCGTCTACAGCAGCATCACCTGTTACGACTGCATTTTTGTTTTCAAGGCTTACGGTAACTTCTGTTACTCCGGCAACTTCTTTTAATGCCTTCTCTACTCTTGCCTGACAATGTCCGCACATCATGCCTTCAATTGAAATTGTTGTTGTCATAGTTGTTTCTCCTTTATCATTGTTTGTTGCATTTATATTATTATCCAGTGTATTGTGCTGGTTAATACCTGTTGCTGCTTCGGCTGCAGTGACCTCCTGAGCCGGTTTATTCTGTGCAGCTTCGGCTGTCTTTTTCGCATCATGCAGTTTTACCCATCTTAAACGCAGCGCATTACTTACAACACACACGCTGCTTAAACTCATGGCTGCGGCACCAAACATCGGGTTTAGCTTAATCTGGAAGAATGGATATAATACTCCTGCTGCAAGCGGAATTCCAATGCTGTTATAGAAAAATGCCCAGAATAAGTTTTCCTTTATGT
>CAKRCJ010000224.1 GCA_934307185.1 uncultured Roseburia sp. | reverse complement strand
GATTATGCCGGGGAGCAGAAAGCAATCGAAAAACTCGGCGAAAATCATGTATTTTATCTTCCGTATCTGATGGGAGAACGTTCTCCGCATAACAATCCGGACGCCAGAGCCATGTTCCTTGGAATGTCAATGGATACCACAAGAGAGGATATGACGCAGGCAGTGTTAGAGGGCGTGGCATTCGGACTTCGCGATTCCCTTGAGGTTGCGAGAAGCCTTGGTATTTTCATTGAGCGTTCAAAAATCTGTGGCGGTGGAGCAAAAAGCCCGTTATGGAGAAAAATTATCGCAGCGGTCATGAATTTAAAACTGGATATTATAGAAAGCGAAGAAGGACCGGGCTATGGCGGTGCAATTCTTGCAGCAGTAGGCTGTGGGGAGTATGAAAGCGTGGAAGCTGCCTGTGAAAAACTTGTCAAAGTAGTGAATACCATTGAACCGGATCCTGTTCTGGTAGAAAAATACGAAGCAGGATATCAGGAGTTTAAGCGGTTATATCCGGTAGTAAAGGATTTGTTTTAAGTAGGAAAAGGCAACAACAACAGATGCGGAAGGCATGATAAAAGAAGGACGTGAGATTGCTGCTATTCACCCAAATATGGTAGTCAAAATCCCAATGACCGTTGAGGGCTTAAAAGCAGTAAAGGCTCTTTCAGAAGAAGACATCAAAACAAATGTGACACTTATTTTTTCCGCTAACCAGGCACTTTTGGCAGCAGAGGCAGGAGCAGACATTGCAACTGTTCCATATAAAGTGATTGAGCAGATGACAAAACATCCGCTTACCGATGCAGGAATTGCAAAATTCCAGGCAGACTATAAGGCTGTTTTCGGAGAATAAAGAAAAATAAAAAAAGCAGGACATTGCGATAAGTACCAGTTTACCGGAAGAAAATGGACTTGTCACAGTGTCCTTTTTTTGCATTCGGAAAAGGAAAGTGGGATTACATTTTTACAATTACGGCAAAGTATGATAGAATGAGCGGAGAAAATACTGCTTACGATAATAGCAGGAAAAACAGGCTGGAGAAAATATGAAATTAGTTAAAACAACAGAAGCAGTCGGACATGTCCTGTGCCACGATATGACGCAGATTATCCGCGGTGTGACAAAAGATGCAAGATTTCGGAAAGGGCATATTGTAACAGAGGAAGATATTCCGGTTCTTTTATCCATGGGAAAAGAAAACCTCTATGTATGGGAAAAAGATGAGAATATGCTCCATGAGGACGAGGCGGCAGAAATATTAAGAGAAATCTGTCAGGGGGAGAACATGCATGCGACCGCACCTAAAGAGGGCAAAATAGAGTTAATCTCAGACATTGACGGAATTTTAACAATCAATGTGCAAAAGCTTCTCGCGGTCAATTCCCTTGGCAATATGATGATAGCGACAAGACACTCCTTTACTCCGGTAAAAAAAGGAGCGCATTTGGCGGCAACGAGAATTATCCCGCTTGTCATAGAAAAGGAAAAAATGAGACAGGCAAAAAAATGTGCCGGAGATACCCCTTTAGTGCAGGTGCTTCCTTATCGGATGAAAACAGCAGCACTTCTTACAACTGGCGGTGAAGTGGCAAAAGGTCTGATAAAGGATACTTTTTCAGACGTTGTGATGGAAAAATTGAAAATTTATGGAATAGAAGTGACAGAGCATTTTTATCCGGGTGATGATGAGGCGCTTATCACGGAAAAAATATTAGAATATAAGAAAAAAGGAGTAGACCTCATTTTATGTACCGGCGGAATGAGTGTGGACCCGGATGATAAGACACCGGGGGCAATTAAGCGTTCCGGGGCAGAGATTGTTTCCTATGGCGCGCCGGTTTTGCCGGGGGCAATGTTTTTACTTGCTTATTTTGCGGACGGTACACCGGTTTTAGGACTGCCGGGCTGTGTAATGTATGCAAAAAGTACGATTTTTGATATTATGCTGCCACGTATTGCAGCAGGAATTAAAGTAAAAGCAGAGGATTTATTTGTGTTAGGACATGGCGGACTGTGCTTAGGCTGTGAGGAATGCAGGTTCCCGGATTGTTCTTTTGGAAAGGTATAAATTATGGAATGGACTCATTTTGATGAAAACGGAAATGCTGTGATGGTTGATGTGTCTGAAAAGAAAGTGACGGAGCGGATTGCGGTTGCAAGCGGCAAAATAAAAGTAAATGATGCAGTAATGGACGCAATTATTCATTACACGGCAAAAAAAGGGGATGTGCTTGGCGTTGCGAGAGTGGCAGGTATTATGGCGACAAAGCAGACAGCGAACATTATTCCGATGTGCCATGTGCTCTGCTTAAACAAGTGCGCCGTTGATTTTGAGATAGAGGAAAAGGAAAATACGATAAAAGCCGTATGCACCGTAAAAGTATCCGGAAAAACGGGCGTGGAAATGGAAGCGTTAATGGGCGTAAATGCAGCACTTCTTACCATATACGATATGTGCAAGGCGATGGACCGGGCAATGGAAATTTTTGCGGTTCATTTAGAGAAAAAAGAGGGCGGAAAATCCGGACTTTTTGAGAGGAATACAGAAGAAACATCATGCTAGATTTATATGGGCGTAACATCGATTATATCAGAATATCTGTGACAGACCGCTGCAATCTGCACTGCTCTTATTGTATGCCGGAGGGGGCAGTGAAGTGGCAAAAGGAAGAAGAACAGCTTCAGCCGGAAGAAATCGTGCGGTTATCCAAGCTTTTTTCCGGTCTTGGAATAAAGAAAGTAAAGCTGACCGGCGGAGAACCGTTATTAAGAAAAGAACTTCCGTTTCTTATCCGGCATCTGAAAAAAGACTGCCATATGGAAGAGGTAACGCTTACAACAAACGGAATTTTCTTAAAAAAGCAGTTAGACGGACTGCTACAGGCAGGGATAGACGGGGTAAATATAAGCCTTGATACATTAGACCGGGAATTATATTATAAAATTACCGGAAAAGATGCTCTGCCGGACGTAAAAATTGCGATTGAAGAAGCGTCGGAAAGAAAAGACTTGTTGTTAAAATTAAATTGTGTTTTAATAAATCAGACAGAAGAAGACCTGTTTTCCATTGCAAATCTGGCGAAGGAAAGAAAAATAGCTGTCCGTTTTATTGAACAGATGCCGATTGGCTTTGCAAGAGGGACACAGACCTTAAAAGAGGATACGGTAAAGCAGTTATTTGAAAAGAAGTATGGTACATTATTGCCGGTGACTGAAAAATGTGGAAACGGACCGGCACATTATTTTACGGTAAAAGGCTTTGCCGGAAGCATTGGCTTCATCAGCGCACTTTCCCATAAATTTTGTGATACGTGTAACAGGGTGCGTCTGACGTCGGACGGTTTTTTAAAGCCATGCCTGCAATACGAGACAGGAACGGATTTAAAAAAGCTGCTCCGGCTTGGTGCAGATGATGATGCGATAAGGGAAGAAATAAGAAAAACCATTAAGAGCAAGCCACAGTGCCACCAGTTTGAAGGTGGAAAAAATGAGAATACCGAACACCGGAATATGTCAGAAATCGGAGGATAAACCATGGGAAAAGTGACAGCGGTCTGTATCAGCAGAGAGAGAGGAACCGCCAAAGAAAATGTAAATGTGGCACAGTTTCGCAAAGATTGGGGAATTGTCGGGGATGCCCATGCAGGAAACTGGCACAGACAGGTATCCATTTTATCTTATGAAGTGATAGAACAATTTAAGGAGCGCGGCGCAGAAGTAACAGACGGTGCATTTGGGGAAAATCTGATTGTTTCTGGCATTGATTTTAAAACGATGCCGGTCGGGACAAAATTTTGCTGCAATGATGTGATTTTGGAGTTGACACAAAAAGGCAAGGAGTGTCACAATGGCTGTGAAATTTTCAAACGCATGGGTGAGTGTATCATGCCGTCAAACGGAATTTTTTTAAGAGTGCTCGCCGGAGGGACAATTTCGGTGGGAGATACATTTGAAATTTATGAAGAGTAGATAAAATAAAACAGAGAAAAGGAAAAAGACCATGGGTTACAGAGCAACAATTATTACGTTGAGTGATACCGCGGCAGCCGGAGGGCGAGTCGACGAGAGCGGGGCGGTGGCGGCAGAGCTTGTGCAGAAAGCGGGATATGAAGTAGTAGAGAAAGTGATTCTTCCCGATGATGGGGAAGCACTTACCGCGCTTTTATGCCGGCTTGCAGATGAAGATACGGCAGATTTGATTTTGACAACCGGGGGAACCGGTTTTTCCAAAAGAGACAATACACCGGAGGCAACCATGCGGGCAATTGAGCGTCCGGCAATGGGAATTTCGGAAGCCATGCGCTATTATTCGCTGCAGATTACACCGAAAGCCATGCTTTCAAGAGGGGTGTCCGGAATACGGAAAGAGGCACTCATTATAAATC